>NZ_JBUZVP010000009.1:0-259354 GCF_055409485.1 Pseudomonas sp. A125 | reverse complement strand
TGGAACCACCTGATCCCATCCCGAACTCAGCAGTGAAACGATGCATCGCCGATGGTAGTGTGGGGTTTCCCCATGTGAGAGTAGGTCATCGTCAAGATTAAATTCCAGAACCCCTGATTGCTAACGCAATCAGGGGTTTTGTTTTTGCGCGGTCGAAAACTTTACGAGCAAGCCGCCCCGTTTGATCTACACCTGCAGCCGACAAATTTGCACAGTTATTTCTGAACCAGAACACTAGAATAGGCACCTGATCTTTTTTAGAGCCCGAGCCCTATATGCCCGACCCGGTTGATACCCACGAGGTGTCAGACTTACCGCTGGACAAGCTGGTGGCATGCCATGAGTGCGACCTGCTGATGCGCAAGCCAGAACTCGCCCGCGGTGAAAAGGCCCAGTGCTCGCGCTGCGGCTACGAGCTGTACGCCCATCGCAACAACGTCGTTGAAAGAAGCCTGGCGTTAGTGATTGCCGCGCTGTTGTTGTACGTCCCCGCGAACTTTTTACCCATCATGCAGCTCAATCTACTCGGGCAGTCCTCGCAAGACACCGTATGGACCGGCGTTGTCGGTCTGTTCGATACCGGCATGCAAGGCGTCGCCGTGGTGGTGTTCCTGTGCAGCATGGGCATCCCGTTGCTCAAGCTCTTGTGCCAACTGGCGGTATTGCTGAGTATCCGCTGGAACATCGGCCGCAGCCACGGCCTGCTGTTTTATCGCATCTACCACCACCTCAAAGACTGGGGGATGCTCGAGGTCTACCTGATGGGCGTGCTGGTGGCGATCGTAAAACTGGCCGACATGGCCTCCATCACCATCGGGCTGGGCCTGGCCTGTTTCGTGAGTCTGTTAATGGTCCAGATACTGCTGGAAGTGGTTATGTCGCCTCACCAGATCTGGGAAGCGCTGTCAGGAGAGCAAACTCATGCGGGCGATTGATGCGGGCATTCTGATCTGTACTGAATGCCACGAGTTGAACAAGCAAGACCCGGACACCGACGAGCAAACCTGTACCCGTTGCGGTGCGCTGGTCCATGCTCGTCGCCCGAACAGCCTGACGCGCACCTGGGCGCTGCTGATCACGGCGGCCATCTTGTACATCCCAGCCAATCTGTTGCCGATCATGACCGTCAGCTCCCTGGGGCAAGGCGACCCGAGCACCATCATGTCCGGCGTGATCCAACTGATGCAGCACGGCATGTTCCCCATTGCCGCAGTGGTATTTGTCGCCAGCATCCTGGTGCCGACCTTCAAGCTGGTGGGCATCGGCCTGCTGCTGTTTTCGGTGCAGCGTCACCAGCCACTTTCCGCGCAACAACGCATTATCATGTACCGCTTTATCGAGTTCATTGGCCGCTGGTCCATGCTGGATATCTTCGTGATCGCCATCCTGGTGGCGGTCGTAAACTTTGGGCGACTTGCCAGTGTCGAGGCCAATCTCGGTGCCGTGGCGTTCGCCAGTGTGGTGATCTTGACGATGCTTGCCGCCGTAACTTTTGATCCCCGACTGATTTGGGATAACACGGAGTCGGACGACGACCATGAGTGATTTGCCTAAGGCTAAAACCCGCCCAGCTTCCAACTGGTCGGCCATTTGGGTGCTGCCCCTGATTGCCCTGATCATCGGCGGCTGGTTGGGATGGCGCGCCTACAACCAGCAAGGTATCGAGATTCAGGTTCGCTTTGAAAGCGGCGAAGGGATCCAGGCCAACAAGACCGAAGTGGTCTACAAAGGCATGTCCGTGGGCAAGGTCAAAACCCTGGCCCTGGATGACGAAGGTAACAATCGCGGGGTGATTGCCACCATCGAGATGAACAAGGACGTCGAGCAATACCTCAAGACCAACACCCGCTTCTGGCTGGTAAAACCCAGCGTGAGCCTGGCCGGTATCACCGGCCTGGAAACGTTGGTTTCGGGCAACTACATTGCTGCCAGCCCGGGCGATGGTGAGCCGACGCGCAAGTTCAAGGCCTTGTCCGAAGAGCCCCCTTTATCCGACGCCAAACCCGGCCTGCACCTGACGATCAAAGCTGATCGCCTCGGCTCGCTGAACCGTGGCAGCCCGGTGTTCTACAAGCAGATCCAGGTGGGCCAGGTCAAAAGCTACCTGCTCTCCGAGGACCAGACCACCGTCGAAATCAAGGTCTACATCGAGCCGACCTACGCCAGCCTGGTGCGCAAACACACGCGTTTCTGGAACGCCAGCGGCATCAGCATCGACGCCAACCTCTCCGGCGTAAAAGTGCGCAGCGAATCCCTGGCCAGCATCGTGGCCGGCGGTATCGCCTTCGCTACGCCAGAGAACCGCAAGGACAGCCCGCCGACGGATCCGAGCCTGCCGTTTCGCCTGTATGAAGACTTTGACGCCGCCGCCGCGGGCATCAAGGTCAAGGTCAAACTCAGCGACTTCGAGGGCCTGCAAGCGGGGCGCACGCCGGTGATGTACAAAGGCATCCAGATCGGCAGCCTGAAAACCCTGAAGATCGACCCGGACCTTTCCAGCGCGAGTGCCGAGTTGACCCTTGACCCATTGGCCGAAGACTACCTCGTCCAGGACACCCAGTTCTGGGTGGTCAAGCCGTCGATTTCCCTGGCGGGCATTACCGGGCTGGAAGCCTTGGTCAAAGGTAACTACATCGCCATCCGCCCCGGCGACAAGGGCAGCGCACCGCAACGGGAATTTGTGGCCCGGGCCAAGGCACCGCCGCTGGACCTGCGTTCCCCTGGCCTGCACATGGTGCTGTTCACCGACAACCTCGGTTCCCTGGATGTCGGCAGCCCGATCCTCTATAAGCAGGTCAAGGTCGGCTCCGTGCAGAGCTACCAGTTCTCGCGCAAGAACAAGCAACTGGTGATCGGCGTCCACATCGAGAAGGAATACGAAGGCCTGGTCAACGGCTCCACCCGATTCTGGAACGCCAGCGGCGTAACCCTGACCGGCGGATTGACAGGGGGCATCCAGGTCAAAAGCGAATCTTTGGCCAGCCTGATGGCGGGCGGTATCGCCTTCGAGACCCCGGAACAGAATGTGCCGCTGAAAAAGCGCATCCCGCGTTTCCGCCTGTTCCCCGATCGCGAAGCCGCCAACCAGCACGGTACGCTGGTGACCATCAAGGTTGACCGCGCCGATGGCCTGCGCCCGGGTACGCCGGTCCGCTTCAAGGGGCTGGACGTAGGCAAGATCGAAAGCGTCGACTTGAGTGCCGACATGCAATCGGTGCTGCTCAGTGCACGCATCACCCAGGTAGCAGATCGTATCGCCCGGGCTGGCAGTCAGTTCTGGGTGGTCAAGCCTGAACTTGGGCTGATGAAGACGTCGAACCTGGAAACCCTGGTCACCGGGCAATACATCGAAGTGCAGCCAGCGGTAAAGAACGCCGGCCCGCAAAAGAGCTTTGTCGCCCTCGACCAACCGCCGGAAGCTGTCCATCAGGAAGTGGGCTTGAGCCTGGTGTTGAGCGCCGCGCGCCGTGGCTCGCTGAAGGAGGGTGTACCGGTTACCTATCGCGAAGTCACGGTGGGTAAAGTCACAGGCTACGAGTTGGGCCAGACCGCCGACCGCGTACTGATCCACATCCTGATCGAGCCCAAGTACGCGCCCCTGGTGCGCAGTGGCAGCCGCTTCTGGAACACCAGCGGGTTTGGTCTCGACTTCGGCCTGTTCAAGGGCGCGACGGTACGTACCGAATCCCTGGAGACCCTGGTCGCCGGCGGCATCGCCTTTGCGACGCCAGACGGCGAACGCATGGGCAATGTCGCACGCCCGCAGCAGACCTTCCCGCTGTTCGACAAGTTTGAAGACGAATGGCTGACCTGGGCACCTAAAATTTCGCTCGGCAAGTAAACCGAGGCGCGGCTATCGCGGGCAAGCCCGGCTCCCACAGGGGCATGCATCCCTATGTGGGAGCCGGGCTTGCCCGACAGGGCACTCAAAAAAACCACAAATCCCAAGCCACAAAAAAGGCCGCGATCCAAAGATCGCGGCCTTTTTGTATGTCAGCGCAGCCGATTAAACTTCATCCAGCTCCGGCTCATCCGCCTGCACATTCACCGTCGCCTTCACCACATCGTGACGACGAATGTACTTCCAGTCTGCCTCGTCAATGTAGATCCCGTTCGGCCCGCTGCCGCCTTCCAGGTCAATCGCCACTTGGGCGGAGACCTGCGGCTTCACGCTCGCCAGAATCGGCACAAAGCCCAACTGCAAGCTGGTTTCCAGCAATGCTGCCTGGTTTTTCTCATCGATGTCCGCGGCCTCATCGAGGTAGTAAGGCAAGCGCACGCGCCCAGCCTGGTCGCGGTCCATCAAGTGCAGCAACAAGTACATGTTGGTCAGCGCCTTGATGGTCATGGTGGTGCCGTTGGAGGCGGCGCCATCAATGTCGGTATGAATGATTGGCTGGCCGTTGACCTTGGTGATCTCGAACGCCAGTTCGAACAAGTCCTTGAGGCCCAGCTGGTTATGGTTGGCCGCGACCAGGCGCGCCAGGTATTCCTTGGCTTCCTCGTTCTTGTTGTCTTGCTCGGCGCTTTGGCTCAGGTCGAACACCGACAGGGTTTCGCCTTCTTCATATTGGCCGGCACTGTGGATGATCTGGTCGATATGCTTGAGGGCTTCCTTGTTCGGCGCGAGCACGATGCGGAAACTCTGCAGGTTGGATACCTGACGCTTGTTGATCTCACGGTTGAACAGCGCCAACTGATGTTCAAGGCTGTCGTAGTCGCTGCGGATATTGCGCAAGGTGCGCGCGATATCGGTGACCGCCGCACGCCGTGCCTTGCCCAGGGTCAGGGCTTCGTCAGTACGGTGCGCGTAAGCGTTGATCAGCAGGTGCAGGCGACGCTCCATGTCATCTTCACTGTCGAACTTGGCCACGCCCTTGAGGCGTACCTGCGCATACAGTGCGTCGATCTGGCCATCAGCGCGCAGCAAACCCTGCCAGCTGTCTTGATAGTCATTGAGCAGCGGCAGCAGGTTTTCAATGGAATCGTCGACCGGGTCCATGAAGGGCGTACCGAACGGCAAGTCCGCCGGCAGCAACTGACGACGACGCAACGCGTCATCCAGCGTGCGCTGCTTGGCTTCCATGTCGCCAATCTGGCGCCCCACCAGTTGCAGCTTGGCCGACAGTTGCTGGACGCGTTCGGTAAACGCATCGCTGGAGCGTTTCAACTCGTCCTGGGCGCCTTCCATCTGCGCCAGGTTTTCCAGCTTCTCACCTTCTTCGGCGCTCAGGGTCTGGGCGCGGCGGAAGTCTTCCAGCGCCTTCTGTGCGTCCAGCACCTGCTGGTAAAACGCTTCAGTCTGGGTCTTGCTCGCCGCGCGATCAGAGGCTACGGCCTGCTGGGTTTTCAGTTGCTTGAGTTCTTTTTCCAGGCGCTCTTTCTGGTCGCGCAACGCGGCGCGGTCAGCCAGCGCCTGCAACGCCGGCGGCTCGATATGCGAGATATCAATGGCCAACCCCGGCACTTCAAACCGCTCGCCCTTGAAACCATCGAGGATCTGCTCCAGGGATTTAACCCACAGGCCGTCTTCATCCAGCGTGATGCCATGTTCACCCAGCGGCAAGCTGAACAGCGAGCTGTTGAACAGGCGCATCAGGCGCTCGACATCCTGCTGCGAGAATTCTTCGCGCAGCTTGGCGTAGCTGTTGTTGTCGGCGTGATCGAGTTGCTGCTTCACCGACTTCAGGCGTTTTTCCAGGTCGCGCAGGCGCTCGTCCAAATCCTCGGCGCTGAACTGACGCGACTGCGCCAGGGCACCGGCCAATTCATCGTGAGCATCCTTGGCCGCCAGCAGTTGCTGCTCCAGCACCTTGACGTCATCCACCAGCGCGAAGCGATGCTTGAGCACCGACAGCTCACCCAGCCAGCGCTGAATACCGCTGATTTCCCGCTCCAGGCGCATCAGCTCCTGAGTGCCGCCGCGCTGGTCGTTCTGCAGCGAGTCTTGCTCGTTGCGATAATGCTCGGCCTGGATCGTCAGCTCTTCCTTGCGCGCACTGGCGTAGTCCGACCAGGTGCCCAGCAACGAATCCAGCAATGGCGACAGGCGATGCAGTTTGCCGCGCAGGATTTCCCGCTGTTTCACGCCATTGGAAAGCGCTTCCACCAGCGGCCCTGCTGCGACCAATGAGTTGTAGTCCTGTTCCATGCGCCTTACATCACGGAACGCTTCTTCACACGCCGCGATGTAATCCACGCTGCCGGAACGCAGGCTGTGTTCGAAGGCATCCAGGAACAGCTGCTTCAACTTGGCCGCGGTAATTTCCCGCATGTGCAGCAGGTTGATAAACAGCGCACGGAACGTTTTCAGGCTCTGCTCGCTGGTGGAGCGCAGCGGAATCAGGGTCAGGTCCAGCGGGATCGACGTATGGCCGCCCACCAGCAAACGCCGCAGTTCATCGGGCTTCAGCTCATAGGCTTTCAGGCCTTCACGCTCAAGGTTGGTGAACAGCTCTTTCTGGCGCAGGCAGGTGTCGTTCTTCTGGTAATGCGCCAAGTCCAGCTTGCCGGCATAGGCGAAGAACTGGTGACCAAACCCACCGCCCGGGCCGCGCCCGACCACGCCGATCACGTGCGGGCCGTGGGGCAGGGCGACTTCCACCAGGATGTAGCTGGTGTCGGTGGCAAAGTAGAAACGCCGGGATTGTTCCAGGGTGTACTTGCCGAAACTCATGTCTGACATGCGCGCCAGAATCGGGAACTGCAAGGCGTTGATCGAAGCCGATTTACCGAGGTTGTTCGCGCCATACACCGACAGCGGTTCTTCCAGCGGGAACAAACCCAGGCTGTAACCGGCGGTGTTCAAAAGGGCGAAGCGGCGAATGCCGTAGCGTTCCTTGCTCATGCGTCGGTCTCCTGTTCTTCGGCAATGGCGCGGGCCATGGCGTCTTCTTCGCTCTCTGTTTCAAATTCGGTCAAGTCCAGCGGGTCATCGGTCTTCAGCAGTTTTTCATCGCTGTCTTCATCGATGATCACCGGGGCCGGCAGCGGCAACACGCTGTGGATACTGGCGGCGAGGTCACGGTCTTGCTGCACCGAGAGACACACATCCAGGAAGCGGTGCATCGGCGGCAAGAAGCGGTAGATGCCGTTCTCTTCACTGGCAAAACCCAGTTGCGTCATACGACGCATGATTTTTTCTTCGAGCTCCTCAACGGTCGTCACTTCGGCCTGGATAAACAGGTCGCGGTACTTTTCCAGCAACGACGGCAGCTCATCACGGCCCAGGCTGCCGCCGTCGAGCACGGCGATTGGGTCGCGGCCCTGGTCGGCCAGGTGTTCGACGATGATGAAGGTGAACAACGCCAGGCGCTGGGCGGTCTTGTTGACCTGCGCGGCGGCCACGGCGGTATCCGGCACGAAGTAGTAGAAACCCCGGGTGTCGCACACCAGTTCAAAGCCCAGGGCCTTGAACAGCGTGCGGTACTGGTCCTGGAAGTTCGACAGTTGGGCGTACAGCTCCGGGTCGCGGCGGCTGACGTGGTAACCCTTGAACAGCTCGCGAAAGATCGGCGCCAGCTGGGACAGTTCGGATAGATCAAGATGCATTAGGGGTGCTCGCAGAATTCCCGGCCGCTTCAATGCTGGCTGGAAGCAGGGCGAATGAGCGCAGGCTGACCTGATGCTCGTGAGTGTGGTAATCCCGTCGTTCCAGGCGTTCGCGCTTGAAGCGTTTCTCCCGCGACAGGCGTGAGAACCAGTACAGCAACTCGTCGGTTGCGCCGTCCGGTTCCTGCTCCAGCAGCCAGGTCATCAGGTCGGGCATCGGCAGTGCATCTTCGCAGCGCTCGAGCATTTCCTTGACCGTGCGCGGGGCGCGAGGGGCTTCGCCCTTGTGGGATTTGTGCGCCTTGGGGAAACGCGCCGGCTTCGGTTCGAAGTTGGCCAGGGCGTACACATAGGCTTCAACCTGGCTGGCACCGCCCAGGAAGGTGCTTTGCGGCCGGGTAAACATCGGCATCGCCGCTTGCGGCACCGCGTCCAGGCCCTTGCGGCGGATCGCCGACAAGGCCAGCGCCGCGCCACGGGTCACGGCGTTGTGCCGCCGCGCTTCTTCACGCAACGGCAGCAGCAGTTCCCGGGCATGGCGCAAGGTCAGCTGGGCGCTGGTCTGCATTTCGAGGATGCGCGCGTGGGTGCGCAGCAGCATGTCGTCGTCCACCAAATGACCGAGGCGCTGCTGCTCGGTGAGCATGCGCAGCAGCACGTTCTCGACCTTGCGCACGCCTTGCTCGAAGGCGCCGTCGGCATTCACCAACTGGATCATCGGCTCGACGTATTCGTCCCAGGTTGCCAGTACTTCGGCGTAACGCTGGCGCAACGGGATCTGCCGGTCGCTGGTCTTGGCGCGGTCGGCCACGGCGGCGAGGGCCTGTTCGTCGTTGGCGAGTTTTTTCAGCACGTCGCGCACGCGCATGTCCAGCAGGCGCAGTTGGCGCGCCAGGTCATGGCCGTCACGGATGTCGAAGGCGTCCTGGATATAACCCGCCAGGCGCTCAAGGTGGCGCAGGTAGGCTTCGATTTCCAGGCACAGGCCCAGCCGGTGCTCCTTGCGAAGATAGGCCAGGAAGTCGTGGATCTGTGCATTGAGCTCGAAACGGTTCGGGCTCTTGGCGACAGGCACCAGGATATCCAGGCGAATCCACACGTCCAGCAGGCTGGTGATGTCCTGTGGCGTGCTGTCCAGTTGTTGGGCAGCCAGTTGGGCGCGTAATTCGCTGAGGCTCAGGGTGCCTTGGTCGAAGTGTTCGCACAGTGGCTCAAGCAGGGCCCAGTGTTCGGCGAGGGCGCGCAAGACGCGCTTGGGTTCGATCATCGGAATGGCCGGCTGGTTAGCGATTAAAAGCGGCGATTGTACTGCATCGGTGCCGGGATTTATCCACAGCCGGTCGTGAGGCGTTCAGCGGAACGATCAACTGCGGGCGATCTTCGTCGAAGGGCGGTAGAATCCCCGTTCTTTAGTTATCCACAAGTGGCCGACCTTTGCTTATCGAGTCCCGACGTCGCGCTTACTTGACCGCCATGCAGGTGGTCAACTGGCTGCCGCGCACTGAATTACCGTTCGCCGCGCCCTCGCGGCCCGAGCTGCTGGAGGCCCCGCAACCGTTCGAGGTTTTCCAGCCTTCGGGTGAGGAGGCGGCTGCGCCGGTGCCACTGGTCAAGCCTGTGGCCGAAACCCCGGTGGTGCGGCCAAAGGTCGAAGTCCCACGCCCGTCGCCGGTGGCCAAGCCAGTCGTCGCCGAAGAGGCGCCCGCCGTGGCCAAGGCCCCGGTGGTGCCGCCGCCGCGCTTTGCCTTGCAGTTGCTGCGGGCCGGGCGTTGCCTGTTGCTGGTGGAGTTACCCACAGGCGAGCGCTTCCAGACCCGCGACCCCGCGTATTTGCTGCTCAAAGACATGCTGCGCGCCGCCGGCCTGCCCGACAGCCCGCAAATTGTCGGTGAGCCGGTACGCTGGCCGCTGTTGGTGCGGGGCACCATGGACCAGGGCCCGGACGCTGCGCGGGATTTTGTGCAAGGTTTTGTGTCGGCGCGCCTGGAAGACGAACCCTGCGTGTGCCTGTGGCTGATCGGCCTGCCCGCCGTGCGGTTTGCCGGCGAAGCCAACGCCGAGGCCTGGTACCGCGAACTGCAGGTCGAAGGCCTGGGCTGCGTCTGGGCCCTGCCGGGCCTGGAACTATTAATGGAAGAGCCACAGCGTAAGGCTGATGTCTGGCAAGCCATGCGCCGGCTGATGGCGCGCTGGAAAAGTACCGATGAGTGAAGCTTTATCCTTCCGCCCGATGACCGAGGCGGACCTCGACGCTGTACTGAAGATCGAATACGCAGCGTTCAGCCATCCCTGGACCCGCGGGATTTTTCTCGACGGGCTGGGCAAATACCAGATATGGCTGATGTTCGAAGGTGAGCAGCAGGTGGGCCACGGCGTGGTGCAGATCATCCTTGATGAAGCACATTTGCTGAACATCACCGTCAAGCCGGAAAACCAGGGGCGTGGCCTGGGGTTGAGCCTGCTGGAGCACCTGATGTCCCGGGCTTACGCGGCCAAGGCGCGGGAATGTTTCCTGGAGGTGCGCGACAGTAATACCGGCGCATTCCGGTTGTATGAGCGTTACGGTTTCAACGAGATTGGCCGTCGGCGGGATTATTACCCCGCCGTTGGTGGTCGTGAAGATGCGGTCGTGATGGCCTGCACCCTGGTGGATTGATCCCAAAAGCTTCGCGGGCAACCTCGCCCCACATTGGAATGCGACCCACTGTGGGAGCTGGCTTGCCTGCGATGGCATCCCCTCGGTCTCGCTGAGACACCGAGGCGCCTGCATCGCGGGCAAGCCCGGCTCCCACAAGGGGCATTTTTCACCGCTGAGTCTGTGTTGTGTCAGCGGTTGCCGTCTACTGGATCGATATCGGCCAACTCGGCCTCATCCAGGCCATTGCCGCCGCCGATCTCGTCTTCATCGACGATACTCAAATCGTAATCCGCCGGGTTGTCTTCACCCGCTTCCTGCGCATCGCGGGCGCCATCCTCATGGATCAGCGTTTCCGGGCTCATGTCATCATCGGTTGAGTCATGATCGTCGGTGGAGGCGCCTGTCATCCCGGCTTCGCGCACCCGTTCGTCGGGCATCAGGTGCTCGCGTTCGCGAAGCGGAATCTCATCGCCGATTTCCGCGGTCGGCTCCTCCTGGTCAAAATCCAGCTCGCGCATCTCGCCCATGCGATCTTCATTGTCATCAATCGGTTCGGGCTGTGTAGCGCCGTAGGGACGTCGTGAATCAGTCATGGCGATTCCTCATACTGTGGGGCTTATAGTGTGTGGACAGGCATGGCTCCCCAAGATTCAAGTAATTGCCAGCCGGCTATCTTTATTCCTGGCGTGACCCGGATGGGCGGTCGATTGTCAAAGCTGCGCATCATTCCTGAGGCTTTCCCTGATGAACGAACTACAAGACCTGCTTGATAACAACGAACGCTGGGCGGATGCGATCAAACAGGAAGATCCCGAATTCTTCGCCAAGCTCGCCCGCCAGCAAACCCCGGAATACCTGTGGATCGGCTGCTCCGACGCCCGCGTACCGGCCAACGAGATCGTCGGCATGCTGCCGGGCGACCTGTTTGTGCACCGCAACGTGGCCAACGTGGTACTCCACACCGACCTCAATTGCCTGTCGGTGATCCAGTACGCGGTTGACGTGCTCAAGGTCAAACACATCCTGGTCACCGGCCACTATGGCTGTGGCGGCGTGCGCGCCTCGATGCAGGACAACCAGTTGGGCCTGATCGACGGCTGGCTGCGCACCATCCGTGACCTGTATTACGAAAACCGCGACGTGCTGGCCCAGTTGCCCACGGAAGAGGAGCGCGTAGACCGCCTGTGCGAGCTGAACGTGATCCAGCAAGTGGCTAACGTCGGCCACACCAGCATTGTGCAAAACGCCTGGCATCGCGGGCAGAGCCTGTCGGTTCACGGCTGCATCTACGGGATCAAGGATGGTCGGTGGAAGAGCCTGAACACCACCATCAGTGGTTTCGAGCAGTTGCCGCCGCAATACCGCCTGCGCCCGTTGGGTGCGGTCTAGGGGCTTTTGCGCTTGCGCCACTGCTCCATGAACTGTTGACCCTCGGTATTCAGTGGCTCCTTCATGCCGGTGATCCACCCCCGGCAGTTGAGTTCGCCGCATTGGCAGCGAAACTGTCGGAACAACACGTCCTCGGTGTGGGCGTAATCCATGGTCAGCAGGGCGCCGGCAGGCACCTGTTGAACGGACCACAGTTCCAGGTACGTCATGTCGAGGAACGTGTTCGGGTTGCACGAGTGCGACAGCAGGCCGCTGAACCACGGGTCGTACAAGTGGATGCGCGACGACATCTGCACCGTATGCAGGCGTCGTTCGCTCAACGCATAGCCGGACACCTTGGCGATGCACAGGCGGCTATCAAACGCGACACGTGTCTTGATCCCCTCGCCTGACCCCTCCCGGGTATGCACCACTTCATAGTCGCTCGCACGGGGGTAGCGCTGCTCGCCGAGCAGGGGCCCAAAGGGATAAAGGCAGTCACTCACCGCGGTTTTAGCCTTGTCCATGGCTTGAGTCTTCATAACTCTCCAGGAAGGGGCTGCATTGACCTGCCGTTGGTGTCTCGACTGCCAGTCTTGCAGCGGATGGGCGCGGCTCAAGACTCGCTGAAGTGGGATCCAATTTCTACTGTCAAATCTGACAGTAG
The DNA here is from genome assembly GCF_055409485.1 of Pseudomonas sp. A125. NCBI lineage: Bacteria > Pseudomonadati > Pseudomonadota > Gammaproteobacteria > Pseudomonadales > Pseudomonadaceae > Pseudomonas > Pseudomonas sp. A125. The sequence continues at coordinate 247,130 of NZ_JBUZVP010000009.1, read as the reverse complement.
AAATTGGCTATGTTTTATGTAGGAAAATGCCCTTCTTGCAGCCTGCATCAAAGCTCCGGTGCATCAACCGACGGTGCGGGCGGTGCGCTTTTCAATTGCCTCAGCTGATTTTTGATCGCAGGTTGAGCGCATTTGGCGTTCGCTTGTTCGGGCGTCAGCTCGCGGATCGAGGTGTAGAACAGTTCGCAGGTCTGCTCCTTGCGCGTCACCTGCCACGTGTTCATGCAGCCTTTGAGTTGCACATTTGGATCGCTGGCGGGCTTCTGGCCCATCGCGGCTTGCCAGCAGGCGGCGCTTAAATCCTGGCCCATCACCTTTAAACCGGCCTCATCGGCCTTTTGCTCGTCACCCTCATATGTGTCGGGGTTGGCGGCATACCAGATGTAGCTCGGGTGATTGGCGCCCAGCACGGCTACCTTGCTGCCATCGACCGGGCTGATCTGCGCCAGGCCCAACACCCCCACGGTTTGCCCGTATTGCTGCTTGATCCAGCTGCGCACCGGCGCCCCGAAGGCCACCATCGGCAAAGCGCCACCTGCGTGCAGGCTCAGTTCCTTGACCATGCGCGTCTGGTAGTCGGTGAAATAACCGTACACGCCTTCCAGGTCCTTGCCCGCCGTAGCGGGAGCGGCGATCGGGGCAATGTCGATGATGGTCTGGTATTCCGGCGTCTGGGTTGCCGGGATGCCATTGGCGGTGAGCAAGGTTGCCCAGCGGTCGGTGGTGGCCGACTCCAGGTAATCCTGGAAATGGGTCAGCGAGTAATCCGGCGGGAAGTGCAGCAGTTCGATGCTCTTGCGGTTTTCCAGGGCCATGCCCAGGGGCAGGAACAGGTACCAGTTGAACTGCCACTTGCCATCACTATTGAGTTTGCTGGCGCCCTGGTAAGCCAGGTCTGCAGTGTCGAGCAAGGTGGTCAGCGGTTGGCCATAACCCTGCGGCACGCCGCTGAAGGTGGCAAGCACTTGGTCATGTTCGGTTTTGACGCTGACTTTCCCCCGGCTGTAACCATCGCGTTGCAGGCTCTGGTTGAGGTAGTGCTCGACGGTCTGTTCCAGCGTCCAGGGGCGAAAACACACGACGTTGCAATTGTTCGGGTAGGCGAACAACTGGGTGACCCGTTGCGGGGTACCCAGCGGTACGGTGATGTCAGCCTGTACGACCGCACTCAAGGTCAGTGCGGCCAGGGTGTAGGACAACCTGGCGAGTTTAAACATGGATGGTTCCCTGTCAGCGAAAGCCCGTCTGCGCGGGGTGAATGCCCACCCTCACACAGTAGCGGTTGACCGGGAAAAGCGCGTAGAAAAACTGCGCGCTTGTCGCTTTTGAGCAAAAGCGCCTACACCTTGAAGTGCAGCGCGTTGGTCAGGTCGCCCATGGGTTTCTGGCCGCGGGCGACCATCGACTCGTCCCGCAGCTTGATGCCGTCGAGTTTCTCCAGCTGGAACACCCGGGTGATCAGGCGCAGGATCGACGCGGTGTCGTACACCGTATGGTCCACCGTGCCCTTGCGCGCGAACGGAGAAATCACCAGCGCCGGGATGCGAGTGCCCGGGCCCCAGCGGTCGCCTTTTGGCGGGGCTACGTGGTCCCACCAGCCGCCGTTTTCGTCGACGGTGATGATCACCACCATGTTTTTCCACTGCGGGCTTTCCTGCAGCATCTTAAGGGTGCGGGTGATATGCCGGTCGCCCGAGGCCACGTCGGCGTAACCGGCGTGCATGTTCAGGTTGCCCTGGGGCTTGTAGAAACTCACCGCCGGCAGCGTGCCTGCCTGGGCGTCGGCCATGAAGTGGTTGGTGCTCGGCTCATCACCCAGCCCGCCATCGCGCAGGCGCTTCTTGCGCTCTACCGGGTTTTGCGGGCCCTGCTGCTTGAAGTAGTTGAACGGCTGATGGTGATACTGAAAGCTTGGGATCTTCGGAATCGCTAACGAATCCTTGTGCTCGTCAATCGTTGCCTGCCAGGCGCCGCCGTACCAGGCCCAGTCGACGTTCTTCTTGGAGAGCTTGTCGCCGATATGTTCGTGGCTCTGTGGCACCAGTACGCTGGGCAGGTCGGGCTTGGCGTAGTCCGGGCGTTGCGGGTCGCGGATCCAGGTGGGCCAGTAAGGCGGCGCCATGGTGTTCACCGCGTAGCCGTCGGGGGTCAGTGCGCTCGGGCCGAATTGCGGCGGGCCGGTCATGGCGCTGGCCGGGGATTTATCCAGTGGCTTGAGGCGCGTATCGGTGGGGTCGTCGCTTTGCAACGTGGCGATCTGCGACTTGGCCACCGAGTTGGCGGCGTCGGGGTAGAACGGCACTTGGGCGCTGATCAGGTACTGGTGGTTGAGGTACGAACCGCCGAAGGCGCCCTGGAAGAAGTTGTCGCACAGCACAAATTCCTTGGCAACGTCCCACAAGCGCAGGGAGTAGCGCGTTTGCGAGTAATGGCCAAAGGTCAGCGCGCCCGAGTCGGCCCAGGCGACGAAGCGGTCATTCTTGCCGCCGTTAATTTGCATCTGGTTTTGATAGAACACGTGCCACAGGTCGCGGGTGATCAGGGCCAGCGGGAGGTCTTCAGCGTCCGGGCCTTTCAACGCGAAAGGCGCGTTGGGCAGGTGTTCCTGGTATTGCGTGGCACTCGGGTAGACCACCCCGTCGATGGTCTGCGGGCCCAGTTGGGTCACGCCACCCCACACCTCAGGCAAGGTGTCCAACAGGCTGCCATCACGGTCATGCTGCTGGTAGTCGACAGGTTTGAGCGCGGAGAGCGGGCTTTCCACGCCGGGGAAATCGGCAAACAGATTGTTGAAGCTGCGGTTCTCGCCGTAGATCACCACCACGGTTTTCACGTTGTCGTGCAGGGCCTTGTCCAGTTCTGCAGGAGTCAGTTCGCGGTCGACCGGCGGGCCCGGCTGTTCAGCTGTGCCGCCGCAGGCGCTCAGGGTGGCTCCGACCCCCAGTACCGCCGCACCACCCAGAAAACGCCGACGGCTAGTGTCTATTGGCGGCTTTTCAGCATTATCGGAAGAAGGGCGATCTTGGTGCTCGTCACTCATTACTGGGGATCCCTACTGAATAGTTGTTGCAATATGTTTCGCGGAAACGGTATCAGCGGATTGTGACGGATGGAAGACACAAGTGGGATGACGCCAGCATGTTTACCCATCCCAAGCACTGCTAGACTGGCACGATATTGCATGCATCGAGGTGAATCATGAAACCTTCAACCGCCCTTGATCTCAAGAGAGTGGCCGTGCGTGAAGTGGTCGGGCGCTTTCGCACCTCCAATCCCAGGGTATTCGGCTCTGTTTTACTCGGTACCGACAAAGAGGGCAGCGATCTCGATTTGCTGGTTGATGCACTTCCGGGTACCACGCTTTTTGACCTTGGCGGGCTTCAAGTTGAGTTGGAGGATTTGTTGGGGGTCAACGTTGACCTGTTGACGCCTGGCGACCTGCCATTGAAGTTTCGTGCCCAAGTCTTGGCAGAGGCCAGGCCTGTATGACGTCAAATCGTATTGGTGATTACCTGGAGCACATACGCCAGGCATCATCTGACGCGATTACCTTTGTCGACGGTTTGAGCAAGCCTGAGTTTGTTGAAGACAAGCGTACTCAGCAAGCCGTGATCATGAGTTTGATCATCATCGGCGAAGCGTCGACCAAAATAATGGATCAACATCCAGAGTTTGCAGCTGCCCAACCGCAGGTGCCTTGGCGCAGTATGCGAGGGATGCGCAACCGGATTGCCCATGGTTACTTCGATATAAATCTTGAAGTGGTATGGGACACGGTCCAGCACGCGCTTTCTGAGCTGCTGAGCAACCTGCCAGCCGCACCCGCCTGAAGAGCGGGTGCAGCTTCGAAAAATTAAGGCATTACCGGCGGCAAATATTTAAGCGTGGTGCCCAACGCCCACAGCAAAAACAACACCAGCGGCGTATGCACCAGCAACTGCACAAACGAAAAGCCGATCAAATCCCGCGCCTTCAACCCCAGCACGCCCAGCAGTGGCAACATATAGAACGGGTTGATCAGGTTCGGTAGCGCCTCGGCGGCGTTGTAGATCTGCACCGCCCAGCCCAGGTGATATTCCAGGTCATTGGCGACCTGCATCACATACGGCGCCTCGATGATCCACTTGCCGCCGCCCGAGGGGATAAAGAAGCCCAGCACCGCCGAGTACACGCCCATCAACAACGCGTAGGTGTCGTGGGACGCGATCGAGGTGAAGAAGGTCGAGATATGGTGGGCCAGGGTCGCGCCGTCACCGCCTTTGACCACCGTCATCAACGCCGCAATCGAGCCATACAACGGGAACTGGATCAGCACCCCGGTGGTGGTCGGCACCGCACGGGCCACTGCATCGAGGAAGCTGCGCGGGCGCCAGTGCAGCAGCGCACCCACCATCAGGAACAGAAAGTTATAGGTATTGAGCCCGGAGATGGCGCTGATCGCCGGCTTGGTCGAGAACTCATGAAACAGCCACCCGGCCGCCAGTAACGCCAACAGGATGGTCAGCAATGGGCTGTGTTCCAGCCATTCGCCGGGGCGGGTCGGCGCTTGCGGCTTGGGCAGGTTGAAGGCCGGGTCGACCCCACAAGCCTTGGCGTCACGGGCGGAGTTCGGCCCGGGCGCGGTGGCGTAGGCGATGATCAGCGACACTACGATCAGCGCCAGCAGCAGCACGCCGGATTGCCACAAAAAGATCGTCTCGGTGAACGGAATCATCCCGGTGATCGACAGAATCGAGGGCGGCAAACTGGCCGGGTTGGCCTGCAATTGCGCCGCTGACGATGACAGCCCCAACGCCCAGACCGCGCCCAGGCCCAAATAGGCTGCAGCACCGGCCGCGCGATAATCCATGCGCAAATCCGTACGCCGGGCCAGCGCCCGCACCAGCAAACCGCCGAACACCAGGGACAAGCCCCAGTTGAGCAACGAGGCAACCATTGAAATCAACGCCACCCACGCCACGGCAGAGCGGCCGTTCTTCGGGATGCGCGCCAGGCGGTCGATCAATTTCACGGCGGGCGGGGAGCTCGCCACCACATAACCGCCAATCACCACGAAGGCCATTTGCATGGTGAACGGGATCAAACTCCAGAACCCATCGCCAAACGCCTTGGCGGCCTCGGTCGGCGCGGCGCCCATGCTTAAGGTCGCTACCGCGACAATGATCACGGCGAGGGCGGCAAACACCCAGGAGTCTGGGAACCAGCGCTCGGCGAAGTTGGAACAACGCAGGGCAAATCGGGCGTAGCGGCTTTCTTCGATAGCATCGGCCACGTTCAGTACCTCTATTTGTATTTATTATGGGGCGGCAGTTTTGCTGCATGTTCCTCTACGGCTATTCATTTGGGAATGTAGTTATCTTCATTGATCAATGAGTAAAGCAAATATATCCAGCGCGATTGCCATCACCCGGCCCAGCTCATAACCTGCAGTCCATTTTGTTTGTCTGCCGAGCTTCTTCATGACTGCCACCTCTTATCCACAGGCGCAGCGTTTCTCCCGTTCCGACTACAAAACCCTGGGCCTGGCTGCCCTGGGCGGGGCCCTGGAAATCTACGACTTCATCATCTTCGTCTTTTTTGCGCTGACCCTCAGCCAACTGTTCTTCCCGCCGGAAATGCCCGAATGGCTGCGCCTGCTGCAAAGCTTCGGCATCTTCGTCACCGGCTACCTCGCGCGCCCGCTGGGCGGGATCCTGATGGCGCATTTTGCCGATCACCTGGGGCGCAAACGGGTATTCAGCCTGAGCATCCTGATGATGGCGCTGCCTTGCCTGCTGATCGGGATCATGCCCACCTACGCACAAATCGGCTATTTCGCCCCCTTGATCCTGCTGGCGCTGCGCATCCTCCAGGGCGCGGCGGTGGGCGGGGAAGTGCCCAGCGCCTGGGTATTTGTCGCCGAACACGCACCGGGTAACCATCGCGGATATGCCCTGGGCTTCCTGCAAGCCGGGCTGACCTTCGGCTACCTGCTCGGCGCGCTGACCGCGACGCTGCTGGCGCAAGCCTTCACCCCGGCCGAAATCCTCGACTACGCCTGGCGCTTCCCGTTCCTGCTGGGCGGCGTATTCGGCGTGATCGGCGTATGGCTGCGGCGCTGGCTCAACGAAACCCCGGTGTTCCTGCAGATGCAGGCGCGGCGCCAAGCTGGCGCAGAATTACCGTTGCGCACCGTGCTGCGCGAACACCGCAACGCGCTGCTGCCGGCGATGATCCTCACCTGCGTGCTCACCTCGGCCGTGGTGGTACTGGTGGTGATCACCCCAACCATGATGCAGAAAACCTTCGGCATGAGCCCCAGCCACACCTTCGCCTTGAGCGCATTGGGCATCGTGTTCCTGAACATCGGATGCGTGCTGGCCGGCCTGCTGGTAGACCGCATTGGCGCCTGGCGCGCGGTGTTGGTCTACAGCCTGTTGCTGCCAGTGGGGATCGCGGTGCTGTATGCCAGCCTGATTGCAGGCGGCGTGTGGCTGGGCGCGGCGTATGCGCTTGCCGGCTTGAGTTGCGGGGTGGTGGGCGCGGTGCCGTCGGTGATGGTTGGCCTGTTCCCGGCGCAGGTGCGGGTGTCGGGGATTTCCTTCACCTACAACATTGCGTATGCGCTGTGGGCGAGTACCACGCCGCTGATATTGATCGCCTTGATGCCGACCAGCCCGTGGGTCTGCGTGGGGTATTGCGTGGTGATGGGCGCGGTGGGCGCAGTGAGTGCGGCGCATTTTGGCAAGCGCCGCACCCAGGCAGGGTAAGGCTTACGTCAGGAAGTGCCACATCAGCAGCGTGCCGACCAGGCCGACCACCGAGACAATGGTCTGCAACACCGACCACACCCAAATCGTCTGCTTCAACTGCAAGCCGAAGTACTCACGCACCATCCAGAAGCCGGCGTCGTTGACGTGGCAGAAGAACACCGAGCCGGCGCCAATCGCCAGAGCCACCAGTGAGCTCTGCGTGGCTGCCAACCCCGCCATCATCGGCGCCAGAATGCCCGCCGTGGTGGTCGTGGCAACGGTCGCCGAGCCGGTGGCCTGACGCAGCGCCACCGCAATCAACCAGGCCAGCAGCAGGTACGGCATGTGCGCGCCTTCGGCCACCTTGCTGATGGTCTGGCTAACGCCGGCATCCAGCAATGTTTGCTTCAACCCGCCGCCCGCGCCGATGGTCAGCAACAGCACCGCGATCGGTGCCAGCGCCTTGCGCAAGGTATTGCCGACATCAGCCCGCGGCATACCACTGGCCCAACCCAGGCAAATCACCGCAGCAATTACCGCCAGGCCCAGCGCGATCAACGGCTCACCGAGAAATTTCAACGTCAGCGCCACCGGGCTTTCCGGCGACATGGCGACCTTGGCCAAGGTGCTGCCGAGCATCAAAATCACCGGCAACAGGATGATCAGCAGCGACACCCCAAAACTCGGCTGGCGCGGCGCCTTGGGCGGCGCACTGAACAGCGCGCCAATGTCGGCCGGCTCATCCACGTGCATGCGCTTGGACAACCAGTTGCCGTACAGCGGGCCTGCCAGAATAACGGCCGGCACCGCCAGGCAAAAGCCCAGCAGCATGGTCAGGCCCAGGTCGGCGTGCAACGCGCCCACCGCAATCAGCGGCCCCGGATGCGGTGGCATCAGGGCGTGCAGGGTGGTCATGCCCGCCAGCGCCGGAATCGCGATTTTCAGCAGCGGCTGGTTCGAACGCTTGGCCATGACGAAAATGATCGGAACCATCATCACCAGGCCCACTTCAAAGAACAGCGGCAAGCCAATCACCATAGCCACCAGCGCCATCACCCACGGCAGCGACTTGCCCTTGCCCAACCCCAGCAAGGTGGTGGCGATACGATCGGCAGCCCCGGACTCAGCCATCAACGCGCCGAGCATCGAGCCCAGGGCAATGATGATCCCGGCTTCACCCAGGATCGCCCCGGCGCCTTTGCTGAAAGCCTTCGCCACTTCTTCCGGCGGCAAACCTGCGCCCACGCCGGCGATAAAGGTGCCGATCAGGATCGACAGGAACGGCGGCAGCTTGGTCGCGCTGATCAACACGATGATGCTGGCGATGGCCAGTAATACGCAAAACATGAGGCGGGTGTCGTGAACCATCCACGCGGCAGTCGATAACTCCAAAACGGGACTCCTTATCGAACAGGTTGGCTAATATGTTTCTTTTTGTTTCCTGCTCGAAAAGCATACCTGATAGAAGGGTTACAGAGCGTCCATGTGCAATTTTGGTGCGCGTGGCATAACGCCCACCTGACGGCGGGATGACAATTTCCCAGCCCATGCCGGTGGTTTTGGCCTATAGCTCTATGATCAACCGGACGACGACACTTGAGGACATTTCATGAGCGCAGGACATAGCCACGCCCAGGTACGCGCCGGCCACGAACGGCTGTTATGGATCGCATTGGCGCTGACTGGCAGTTTTATGATTGCCGAGGTGATCGCGGCCTTTATCACCGCCAGCCTGGCGCTGTTGTCCGACGCCGCGCACATGATGACTGACGCCCTGGCCCTGGGGATTTCCCTGGTGGCGATCCAGGTGGCCAAGCGCGCCGCCGACCGCAAGCGCACCTTTGGCTATGCCCGCTTCGAGATCCTGGCGGCGGCGTTTAATGCACTGCTGCTGTTCGCCGTGGCGTTCTATATCCTTTATGAGGCGTATCAACGCTTGCAGGCACCCGCCCAGGTCCAGCCCACCGGCATGCTGGTGATCGCGGTGCTGGGGCTGGTCGTCAATCTGATTTCCATGCGTCTGTTGAGCGCGGCCAGCGGCGAGAGCCTCAATGTGAAGGGCGCCTACCTGGAAGTCTGGAGCGACATGCTCGGCTCCATCGGCGTGATCATCGCGGCGCTGGTGATCATGTACACCGGCTGGGCGTGGGTGGATTCGGTGGTCGCCGCAGCGATTGGCTTCTGGGTATTGCCGCGAACCTGGACCCTGCTCAAGGAAAGCATGAACGTGCTGCTGCAAGGTGTGCCGCACGGCATGGATATCGACAAAGTGGAGCAGGCGCTGCGTGGGGTGCCCGGGGTAAAGGACGTACACGACCTGCATATCTGGGCGCTCACCAGCGGCAAGAACGTGCTCAGTACTCATCTGGTGGCAGATTCGGCCCAAGGCACCGAGCAACAAATCCTCAGCCAGGTGACGCAATTACTGCATGAACAGTTCGATATTTCCCACGCGACCATTCAGGTCGAGGGCGATGGTTTTCAGCACGACGAACATGACGAGGTGCACCCCTGACCGTCAGCCACGGTGCTGGCCTTGATTAACTTATCGGCAACCGCACCTTCGCCAAGGTGATGCAAAACAACCCGCAAGCCAGTGCCGCGCAGGCGCCCCGAAAATATACTTAAGCAATGCGCCACAGCGCGCTTAAGAAAACGCCCGCAGCGCCGATGCAGGTCAGATCCCCTCCTTACTTGCCCTCCGGTGCCTCCATGTTCAACACCCGTCTCAAGCAGGAGCTGTCTGCTCTTCGCGAAGAATTATCCAGTTTGCAGCAGGTCAAGGAGAGCCTGGAAAGCGAGATGATGACCCTGACCCTGAACCCCGAAGGGCGCATCGAGTCTGTCAATGCCATTTTTCTACAGGAGATGGCGTACCAGCCAAGCCAGTTGCAGGGCCGCTTGATCGACGACCTGGTGCCCGCGCACGTCAAGCAGGACAGCTTTCAACTGCGTTTCAAGAACGCCCTGGTACGCGGTGAACACTTTGCCGGGACCGTGCGCCTGGTACGATGCAACGGCGATGAGGCGTGGCTGCGCTCCATCGTGCAACCGGTGCGCGGTAGCGACGGGCGTATCAAGCACATTTCGATGTACTCCAGCGACCTGACCCGCACCATCGAAGCGTCCCGCGAGCACGAAAACCTGATCACTGCGCTGGTGCGTTCCACGGCGGTCATCGAGTTCGACCTCAACGGTAATGTGCTGACGGCAAATGACCGTTTCCTCAACGGCATGGGTTATAGCCTGGCGCAGATCAAGGGCAAACATCACCGCTTGTTCTGCGAGCCGCAGGACGCCAACAGCACCGAGTACCAGCAGTTCTGGAAGCGCCTGAACGCCGGCGAATTCGTCGCCGGCCGCTTCAAACGTGTAGACAGCCACGGGCGTACGGTGTGGCTGGAGGCCTCGTATAACCCGGTGCTCGACGCCAACGAGCGCCTGTACAAAGTGGTCAAGTTCGCCACGGTGATCACCGATCAGATCAACCAGGAACAGGCGGTGGCCGAAGCGGCCAACATCGCCTACAGCACCTCCCTGCAAACCGACAGCAGCGCCCAGCGGGGCACCACGGTGGTCACCCAAGCGGTAGAGGTAATGCGCGATTTGGCCAAGCACATGGTACAGGCCGGCGAGGGCATCGAAGCGCTTAACGCCCAGTCCCAGGTGATTGGCAGCATCGTCAAGACCATCAGCGGCATCGCCGAACAGACCAACCTGCTGGCGCTCAACGCCGCCATCGAAGCCGCCCGCGCCGGCGAGCAGGGCCGTGGTTTTGCGGTGGTGGCCGATGAGGTTCGGCAACTGGCGTCGCGTACCAGCAAGGCCACCGAGGAGATCGTCGGCGTGGTGCGCCAGAACCAGGACATGGCCCGCGATGCCGTGGCGCTGATGACCGATGGCCGCCTGCAAGCCGAACAAGGCCTGGCCCTGGCGGCGGAGGCGGGCACGGTGATTGTCGAGATCCAGGACGGTGCCCAGAAAGTGGTCAGCGCGGTGGGGCAATTCGCCAATCAACTGAGCAGCTAATCACTGCGGCTCATGCTTGAGGTATCGTAGGTTTTTTCTCCGAGCTTTCGTCCATGAGCCCTAACCATCGCCGTCCCGTCCCGCTGTCCAAGGCCTACCGCTTGCTTAACCACGGCCCGACCGTGCTGGTCAGCGCCGCACATAACGGCCAGCGCAACATCATGGCGGCGGCCTGGGCCATGCCGCTGGATTTCGAGCCGCCCAAAGTCGCCGTCGTGCTGGACAAGGCCACCTGGACCCGGCAACTGCTGGAAGGCGCCGGCACCTTCGTGCTCAACGTACCGTGTGCGGCCCAGGCCGATATCGTGCAGACCGTGGGCAACACCACTGGCAGCGAGACCGATAAGTTCGCCGCCTATGGCTTGCAGACGTTCAGTGGCGAGCACACGGACGCGCCGATGCTGGAAGGGTGCGTGGCGTGGCTGGAGTGCCGGTTGCTGCCCGAGCCGCATAACCAGCAGACCTATGATTTATTCCTGGCTGAAGTGGTGGCGGCCGAGGCGGATGAGCGGGTGTTCAGTGATGGCCGCTGGCATTTCGAAGGGCAGGATGCGCTGCGTACGGTGCACCATGTGGCGGGCGGGCATTTCCTGACGATTGGCGAACCGCTGGAAGGTAAACACCTGGCGTAATGCCGTACATCAAAAAACCTGTGGCTAGGGGGCTTGTCCTGTGGCTATGGGGGTTGCCCTGTGGTGAGGGGGCTTGTCCTGTGGTGAGGGGGGCTTGTCCTGTGGTGAGGGGGCTTGTCCTGTGGTGAGGGGGCTTGTCCTGTGGTGAGGGGGCTTGTCCCCCGCTGGAGTGCGTAGCGCTCCCGCTTTTTTTGGGGCCGCTACGCAGCCCAGCGGGGGACAAGCCCCCTCACCACAGACAAGTCCCCCTGGCACAGAGAAGTCCCCCTGGCACAGACAAGTCCCCTTGCACAGAGAAGTCCCCCTGCCACAGAGAGGTCCCCCTGCCACAGGACAAGCCCCGTCACCACAATGGGTGTGTTACCACTGCGCCTTGTTGAGTGCCTCGGCAAACGCCATCAACTTCGGCGAGTACTGCCGCGACGGTGGGTACACCAGCGATATCGCCCGGCTGCGCCCGGCAAAATCTTCCAGCAAGGGCACCAGGCGCCCGGCAGCCAAGTCTTCGCGCACCGCAAAATCCATCACCTGGGCGATGCCAAACCCACCCACTGCACCGTCCACCAGCGCGTCGCCGATATCAAAGATCAGCCTTCCCTCGACGCTCACATCCTGCACCTTGCCCTCCAGCATGAACTGCCAGTCCACCAGCCGGCTGGTGCGCAGGTTGCGCACGGTCAGGCAGTTGTGGTCCTTGAGTTCATCGACGGTGCGCGGTGTGCCAAAACGCGCGAGGTACGCCGGGGCGGCGACGGTGATCCAACGCAGCGGCGGCAGCGCCCGGGCGATCAGGCGCTGGTCCTGGATATCGCCGGTGCGCAGCAGGGCGTCAAAGCCTTCGTCGACGATGTCCACCAGGCGGTCGGTCATCACCGCTTCGATGCGCAACTCGGGGTATTTCAGGGTCAGTTCGCCGATCACCGGCATCACCACCTTGCGGCCAAACAATGACGGTGTGCTGATCTTCAGCAAGCCGGACGGTGAGGCGCGGCGGTCGAGCATTTGCCGCTCGGCTTCGGCCAGCTCTGCCAGCAACGGCGCGCTGCGCTCATACAGCATTTGCCCGTCGGGCGTGAGGCTGACGCTGCGGGTGTTGCGTTGCAGCAGGCGCACGCCCAGTTGGTTTTCCAGCCGGGAAATGGCGCGGGACAAGCCCGATTGGGTCAACCCCAAGTCCCCGGCAGCGCGGGTAAAACTGCGGGTTTCGGCGACGCGTACCAGCAGGCGTACAGCGTTCAGGTCCATGATTAAAGTCATTACTGAAAGAGTGATAAGGCTATTTATCATCTGTTGAGCATGAAAGACACTGGCGCCTCTTATTTTCTGGCAGGACGCTGTGATGCCTTTATCTCGACCCTCAGGCTGGATGCTGTTGCTGCTGGCCACCGCGCAACTGATCATCGCCCTAGACGCGACCATTGTGTTTGTCGCGCTGCCGCAAATCGGCAGCCACCTGGGTTTTTCCGCCCAGCAGTTGCAGTGGGTGGTCAGCGCCTACAGCGTGGCGTTCGGTGGTTTCCTGCTGCTGGGTGGCCGGGCGGCAGACCTGCTGGGCAAGCGACGTTTGTACATCCTCGGCCAAGCGCTGTACGCGTTGGCTTCCCTGGCGGCGGTGCTGGGCGGCAGTGCCCTGCTGCTGGTGCTGGCCCGGGCAGTGCAGGGTGTGGGCGGGGCGCTGTTATTCCCGGCCACGCTGGCGCTGATCAACACCCACTATGCCGAGGGGCCAGCGCGTAACCGGGCGTTTGCGGTGTGGAGTGCGGCCTCGGCAGCCGGCCTGGCATTGGGCGCGTTGCTCGGCGGTGTGTTGACCCAGGCGTGGGGCTGGGAAGCGGTGTTTCTGGTGAACGTGCCATTGGCCGGTGCCTGTGCCCTGGCGGCGCGCTACTGGATTCCCGCCGATGGCGAGCGGGCCCGTGGGCGCAATTTTGATATCAGCGGTGCGTTGACCGTCACGGTGGGCGGCACGTTGCTGGTGTTCGCCCTGGTGCAAGGGCCGGAATGGGGCTGGGCGGCGCCGTCGACCGTGGGCTGCATGGCCTTGGCGCTGGCGCTGCTGGGCGTGTTTGCCTGGATCGAACACCGCGGCCGTGACCCGTTGATGCCGCTTCGGCTGCTTGGCTATCGCGAGTTGCGCATGGCCATGGTGTTGACGGCAGTGTTCATGAGCAGCTTTGGCGTGCAGTACTACTTCCTGGCGATGTACTACCAGCAGGTCTATGGCTACAGCGTGTTGCAGGCAGGGTTGGCGTTTTTACCGGCGACCCTGGTGTGCACCGCCGGCATCTGGCTGGCGGAGCGTTCGTTGGCGCGGCTGGGGTTACGCACCACCCTGGTCAGCGGCCAGTTGGCGGGCGCGGTGGGTATCGCGCTGGTGTGCCTGGCGTTGCCGACGGGGGCGGGGTTTTGGTCGCTGCTGCCGGGGATTTTTATCCTGAGTATCGGCCAGGGCATGACCTGGACGGCGATGTGGGTGGCTGCCGGGTTGGGTATCCGCCCGGGCGAGCAGGGTGTGGCGGCAGGCATGGCGTCTACCAGCCAGCAGATTGGCGGCGCGTTGGGGCTGGCGTTGCTGGTGTCGTTGGCGAACGCCGGTGGGTCGACGGGCGCAGCGCAGGCGGGCGGGATTGAACTGGCGTTGTGGTGGAGCGCGGCGATTGCCCTGGCAGGTGCGGTGCTGGCGTTGGCCCTTAAAGAACGAGCTCCAGCGTCGAATACGATTTCGGCAGCGACATAGTTCAACTGTAGGAGCTGGCTTGCCAGCGATAGCGGAGTGTCAGCCAACAATTTATTAACTGATCCACCGCCATCGCAGGCAAGCCAGCTCCCACAGGTTGATCGCATTTCAAGGCGGGATTTTCAGCGCCCGAGCATCTTCACCCAACGCGAAGGTGGCATGCCGAAGGTGCTGCGAAACTGGCGGGTCATGTGGCTCTGGTCGGTGAAGCCGGCAGTCAGCGCCGCATCCACCAGTGACTGGCCCTGGCCCAACAGGCTGCGCACCAGGTCCAGGCGGCGCATGGTCAGGTAGCGATAAGGGCTGGTGCCAAACAACAAGCGAAAATCCCGTGACAACGCCCAGCGGTCGCGGTTGGCGTATTCCGCCATTTCATCCAGGGTGATCGGCCGGCCCAGGGCGCTGTGGATAAACTCCCGTGCGCGTTCGGCGGCGCGGTAGTCGAAGGTCTTGCGATTTACCGTGATGCCCGACGCGTTGTTCAGCGCCTGGGCCAGGTCGAACATTGCGTCTTGTTCCTGCAACGGATCGATCGGGCAATCCAGGCTTTGCAACAACACTTCACTGGCGCGGTACAAGCTTGGGTCGCGGGACAGCCCGCCAGGAATAAACGGCAACGGCTTGCCGCCAAGCACCTGCTGGATCAGCGCCGGCTCCACGTAAATCATCCGGTATTTGAAACCTTCCTCGCTGCCGGCCCAACCGTCATGCACTTCGTCGGGATGGATCACCATGGTCCGCCCCGGCAGGCTGTGGGTCATGCCGCCGCGATAGTGAAAACTCTGCACGCCGAATAGGGTGCGGCCGATGGCATAGGTGTCGTGGCGATGGGGGTCGAAGCCAAACCCGGCGAAATATGCCTCGATACGCTCCAGGCCACTGGCGTGGGGCGCGCGGTGCAGCCAGTCGATATTGGTCGCCATGATGAGTTGTCGCGCAAAGGGGTGGAAGTACGTTAACCCAGTCTGAATCCGCTGTCTGCCGGGGTCTTGTACGATTGTGCGCAGCGTGTGCCGGGCCTATGATCCTGATTCGATCATTGTCCTGGCAGAGCCTGATATGGAATTGTTCAACCCGGCCTACGCCGCGCCGTTGCTGTCGCTGGCCTTGTTGTGGACCGTCGCGGTCGTCACGCCAGGACCAAACTTCTTCAACACCGCGCAACTGGCGGCCAGTTGCTCGCGCCGCCATGGCGTTGTGGCGTCCTCGGGCGTGGCCACCGGTACGGTGATCTGGGGCCTGGCGGGAGGGCTGGGGATCAAGTCGTTGTTCACGGCGGCGCCGATGTTGTACCTGGCGTTCAAGATTATCGGCGGCTGCTACCTGATTTACCTGGGGTTGAAACTGTTCCGGCGCTCGGCACCGTCCATGGCTCAGAACCTGTTGCCCGACGAACCGCGTCGCTCATTGTTCTCTGCCTGGCGCCTGGGGTTGCTGGGCAACCTGTCCAACCCCAAGGCGGCGCTGTTCGTCGCGACGATCTTTGCGTCCACCATGCCGCAGTCACCGTCGCCGATGCTGCTGACCCTGGCCGTGACCACCATGGCAACCCTGTCATTCAGTTGGTATTCCTGCGTGGCGCTGGTGTTTTCCAGCGAACGGATGGCCGCCGTCTACAGTCGCTCGCGCAAGTGGCTGGACCGGTTTGCCGGTGGCTGTTATGTGCTGTTCGGGGCCACGCTGGTAGCGAATCGCTGACGGCTCATGGTAAGAAGCCTTACTTTCAAATGTGAGGCCGGTCATGAGCAAGCTGCGGGTAGGGATTATTTTTGGTGGCCGTTCGGCCGAGCACGAAGTGTCGCTGCAATCGGCGCGCAACATTGTCGATGCACTGGACCTTTCGCGCTTCGAGCCGATCCTGATCGGTATCGACAAGGCCGGCCACTGGCACCTCAACGACACCTCGGGTTTTTTGCTCAACGAAGAAAACCCGGCACTGATCGCCCTCAACCAATCCAACCGTGAACTGGCCGTAGTGCCGGGCAAGGCCAGCCAGCAACTGGTAGAAACCGCCGGCCAGGCCACGCTGGAACACGTCGACGTGATCTTCCCGATCGTGCACGGCACCCTCGGCGAAGACGGCTGCCTGCAAGGCTTGCTACGCATGGCCGATTTGCCGTTTGTCGGCTCTGACGTGCTGGGTTCGGCGGTGTGCATGGACAAGGACATCAGCAAGCGCCTGCTGCGTGATGCCGGGATTGCGGTAACGCCGTTCATTACCCTCACACGTCGCAATGCGGCGCGTACCACCTTCGAACACGCCCAACAGAAACTCGGATTGCCGATGTTCGTGAAGCCGGCGAACCAGGGTTCATCCGTGGGCGTGAGCAAGGTAGGCAGCGAGGCTGAATACCACGCGGCCGTTGAGCTGGCCCTCGGGTTTGATGAAAAGGTGCTGGTGGAGTCGGCGGTAAAAGGCCGGGAAATCGAATGCGCCGTGTTGGGTAACGAGAACCCCATCGCCAGTGGCTGCGGCGAGATCGTGGTGCGCGACGGGTTTTATTCCTACGACAGCAAATACATCGATGACCAGGCGGCCCAAGTGGTGGTGCCGGCGGACATCAGTGCTGAAGACAGCGAGCGCATTCGTGCGTTAGCCATTGAAGCGTTTGAAACCCTGGGCTGCGCCGGGTTGGCGCGGGTGGATGTGTTTCTGACAGACGAGGGTGAGGTGCTGATCAACGAGATCAACTCGTTGCCGGGTTTTACGCGGATCAGCATGTACCCCAAGTTGTGGCAGGCGGCAGGCATGAGCTACAGCGAGCTGGTGAGCCGGTTGATCGAGCTGGCGCTGGAGCGGCATGCGGGGCGCAAGGGGTTGAAGATCAGCCGCTAAAGATCAAATGTGGGAGCTGGCTTGCCTGCGATAGCGGTGGATCAGTGAATAAAATATTGACTGACACTCCGTCATCGCAGGCAAGCCAGCTCCCACACTAGATTTGCGCAGTCCTGGAAATCCACGAATACAACAACGTCTTGCGCTCCGCAGTGTCATGGGTCCTTCGGCGATAACTCGCAAACGCCGGCGAGGTGCAATACGTACACACCTCGCTCACCTCAACCTGCTCACGCTTTATCCCCGCCGCCTCCAGCAAGATCAGCGCATACCGGCTCAAGTCAAACCATGCACTTAACGCCTGCCTCGGCAAGGGCGGCTGAATCTGCGGTGTCAACAAAGGCCCCGGCTGTTCAAACGTCCAAGGCGCATTTGCGTCCCGCCACAAATGCCCCTGGCTCGCCTGCAACTGCGCGACAAACTCGCCACTCACCTCATAACAACACGGCTTGATCGACGGCCCAATCGCAATCCGCAATTGATTCAACGCCACACCCTCGCGGGTAAACCGTTGCATGGCATTGGCGATGATCCCGCCTTGCAGCCCCTTCCAGCCGCCATGAATCGCCGCGACGAGATCCCCGTTTTCCGAGGCCATCAGCAACGGCAGGCAATCGGCGGTGATCACCGCAATCGGCTGCACATCCCGGCTGGAAACCCCGTCAGCCTCCACCGTGTTGGGCGTAAGCTGCGCGTTCCATTCAATGGTCGTGGCGCTGTGCACCTGCTTGCAGATGAACACCTCGTCCGGCCGCAAGGGATCGTCAATCGAACAGAACCCATGGTCGACGCCAACCAGGGCGCCGAGGTTATTTGCCTTGTGCACGCGCAGCTCTCCAGTGAGTCAATTCAATCCCCCAATGCTTCGCCTTCACGCCGTGGGTCAGCCCCGCCGATCAACGACGCCTTGCCCTGCGCATCACGCACCCGCACGATCGCCTGGGCGCCGCTGGTCATGTCGATTTCGCTCAGGGCGTGGCCCTTGTCCTTCAGCGCCTGTTTCAACTGCGCACTGAACAACCCGGCTTCCAGCTCGGTAGGCCCATTGCGGCTGCCGAAGTTGGGCAGGCCCACGGCGGCTTGCGGGTCGAGGTTCCAGTCGAGCATGGCCACCAGGGATTTGCTCACATATTCGATGATCTGCGAACCGCCCGGCGAACCCACCGTGGCCACCAGCTCGCCGCTCTGGCGATCAAACACCAGAGTCGGTGCCATCGATGACCGCGGGCGTTTGCCCGGCTCGATCCGGTTGGCTACGGGCTGGCCATTTTCTTCGGGGATGAAGGAGAAATCCGTCATCTGGTTATTCAGCAAGAAACCCTGAACCATCACATGCGAACCGAACGCGGATTCCACCGTGGTCGTCATCGACACCGCGCCACCCACGTCATCCACCGCCACTACTTGGGATGTGGAAATGCGCAGCGGCGAGCGATCCGGCGCGTAGGCCACTTCTATCCCGGCAGGCTTGCCCGGCTTGGCGACGCCCATGCTGCGCTCACCCACCAACGCCGCACGGGCGGCCAGGTAATCGGGAGCGACCAGCCCGGCCACCGGCACCGGTACGTAGTCAGAATCCGCCACGTACTGGGCGCGGTCGGCATAGGCCAGGCGCTCGGCCTCGGCGATCACGTGCACGGCCTCGGGGACTGGCTCAAGGCCTGCCGGGGAGTCGTTCTTCACCGGCTTCAACAGCGCCAGCGTCATACGCGGGTCGCGAGCCTCCAGGGCCTGCAACGTACCGAGGATCTGCGCGATGGCAATCCCGCCCGATGACGGCGGTGGCATGCCACAGACTTTCCAGCGCTTGTAGTCGGTGCACAACGGCGCCCGCTCAACCGCGCTGTAGCCCTTGAGGTCGGTCAACGTCAGGCTGCCGGCGTTGCTGTTGCCTTGCACCTTGCGGGTGATTTCTTCGGCAATCGGGCCGTAGTACAGCGCGTCCGGGCCTTCTTTGGCGATGCGCTTGAACACGTTGGCCAGCGCCGGGTTTTTCAGCAGCGTGCCGGTAGCCTTGGGGCTGCCGTCGGCGTTCAGAAAGTACGCGGTCATTTCCGGCGAGCGGCTCATATGGCGGTCGGCGGCGATCAGGCTGTGCAGGCGCGCGGAGATCGGAAAGCCCTGTTCGGCCAGGCGAATGGCCGGCTCGAACAGCGTCGCCCATTGCAGGTGGCCGGTCTTTTTATGGGCCATTTCCAGGGCACGCAACACCCCCGGTGTGGCCACCGAACGCCCGCCAATCTGTGCCTGCGGGAACGACATCGGCGTGCCATCGGCGTTGAGGAACAACCGCTCGGTGGCGCCCGCCGGTGCGGTTTCGCGACCGTCGTAGGCGTGCACCTGTTTGCCGTCCCACAACATGATGAATGCGCCACCGCCGATCCCGGAAGACTGCGGCTCTACCAGGGTCAGTACGGCCTGCATGGCAATCGCCGCATCGATGGCCGAGCCGCCCTTGCGCAATATTTCGCGCCCGGCTTCGGCGGCCAGCGGGTTGGCAGCGGCGGCCATATGGCGCTCGGCGTGGCGGGGGCTCATGTCGGTGCGATAACCCGAGCCGAGTTCCGGGGCGGGTGGCAGTTCGGGCGCGGTGGCGCTGTGGCAGGCGGCGAGGGTGAGGGCGGCGGTAATCAGCGAGAGGGTGGTAAGGCGTTGACGGTGGAAAATCGAAAGCACGCGATGACTCCGTTCATTTGAGAATGATCTGTTGTCCGTGTAGGGAATGTACCTCAGTGCTTTGGGAGAGGGGAGATTGATCTGTATTTGGTTGTGCAGTACAACTATATCTCTCCTCATTCGGGCAAGAGGTTTCTCGTGAACCGTTCCATGCCAGACCTTATCGACCAGATCCGTTGTGCCTCGCGCCTTATGGTGCGAGAGCTGGGCTTCATGCAGCCGAAATTGGCCTCCAGCAGTTATCCGCCGTCATCGGTGCACACGATTGTCGAAATTGGCGAGCGCGGCTCACTGACGGCGGCTGAACTGGTCACCTTGCTGGGGCTTGAAAAGTCGTCGGTAAGCCGCATGGTGCGCAAGCTGATCGAGGCAGGCGAGCTGGAAGAGTTTGCCAACGAGAACGATGCCCGCTCGAAAAAGCTGCGGCTCACTGCTCAAGGTCAGCACACGCTTGGCGACATCGAAACGTTTGCCCGGCGCCAGGTGGGGGCGGCGATTGGTGACTTGTCCAGCGAACAGCAACAGGCCGTCAGCCATGGGCTGGATCAATACGCCGGGGCCCTGCAAACCCAGCGCACTGGCGCCCGGCAACCCCGGCACTACCGCATTGCCCGTGGCTACCGGCCTGGCGTCATCGGGCGCATCGCGCAGATGCACGCCGAGTACTACGCCAAACACGCCAATTTTGGCCAGCCGTTTGAAAGCCTGGTGGCGGCAGACATGGCTGAGTTGATGGGGCGCCTGGCCAACCCGCGCAACGAGGTGTGGGTGGTGCTGGAGGGGGCACAGATCGTCGGTTCGATCGCCATTGATGGCGAGGGCGAAAACGGCGAGGCGATCTTGCGCTGTTTCATCCTGGACCCGTCGGCTCACGGCCAGGGCTTGGGTAAACGGTTGTTGAAAGAGGCGCTGGGTTTCTGTGATGAGCACCGGTTTGCGGCGGCGCGGCTGTGGACGTTCAAGGGCCTGGATGTGGCGCGCAAGCTCTATGAAGACGCAGGTTTTGTGCTGGAGTCGGAACAGGAAGGGCAGCAGTGGGGCAAGTCGGTGGTGGAGCAGTGTTTTGTGCGCCAAGGGGTTTGATGCACAGCGCCCCACGGCCTGAAAATCACTCGTCGAGATTGCCCCTGGCACACGAGGGAACAGGGAGCTAACCCCCCGCATCCGGCTCCGGTGCAAAAATCCCGCTCATGTTCGGCGTGGTCGCATACACCTGTCGCGTCAGCCACTCACTGAACGCCTTCACCACCGGCCGTTCGGCCTTCAGCGGGTCGGCCACCAGGTAATAGCCGCGATTGGAATGAATCGACAGCTCAAACGGCCGCACCAGCAACCCTCGTGTCAGCGCATCACCGGCCAGCAGGTTGTCGCCGATCGACACGCCCTGGCCGGCAATGCACGCGGAAATCGCACAGTGGGCATCGGTGAACAGCACGCCGGCAGTGACATCGATGCCGGTGGCGCCCACCGCCCCGAGCCAGGTGCGCCAGTCCGAATTGTCATTCATGTGCAGCAGCGGGTAGGCCGCAAGGTCCTGGGGCGTTTTGAGGCCCGGGCTGCCATTGATCAAGCGCGGGCTGCACACCGGGAAGTAGTGCAGGCCCACCACCTGGCGTGTCACCTGGTTGGGCCAGTCACCCACGCCATAAGCGATGAACACGTCGGCGCCGGTGTCGCTGGTGTCTTCGACGGAACGCGGCGAGATGATCTTCAGGCGCACCTTGGGGAATTGCTTGAGGAACGAGCCGATGTGCAGGCACAGCCAATACGTGGCGAACCCCGGGTTGCAACTGACACACAACGGCCCGGTGAACTGGTCGTCATCGGAACGTCGCCCGGCCTCCTGGGTGCTGGCCAGAATCTTGTGCACCTCCCGGGCATAACGCTCACCTTCGTAGGTGAGCTTGATGCCTCGCCCGGTACGCTCGGTCAGCGCGTAACCGAGGCCTTCCTCCAGAGTGTTAATGCGGTGGCTGATAGCGCTGCGGGTCAGGTTCAGCTCCACGGCCGCCGCGGTGACGCTGCCCAGCCGCGACACGGCATCAAAGGCGCGCAACGCCGTCATCGAGGGGAATCGCATGGCTTATGCTCCGGTTTTTTTCTGGAGTCTAAAGGCATCGGCGGTGCGGGTAACAGGCAAAACTATTTACCCAATAACCGCCGGTTTTTTTCGATTGTTGTTTATTTCCCTTCACCAATACTAAGGCGAAACGAGACACCGGCGTGACCGTCCCGACCACTAAAAATAAAAAAGCCGAGGTAGCCGCAATGCTGCAACACAAACAATTTGTGCTGGACTGGATCGACACCAACCGTCAGCAACTGTCCGACTGGCACCAGACCATCTGGCACTTCGCCGAGCCGGCCTTTCGGGAGTACAAGTCGTGCGCCTGGTACGTCGAGCTGCTGCGCAAGGAAGGCTTCACCGTGGAAGAGGGCAGCGGCGGCATGCCTACCGCGTTCTGCGCCACCTTCACCCAAGGCGACGGCCCAGTGCTCGCCACCTACGCCGAATACGACGCGGTGCCCGGCAATTGCCAGGCCGCGGCCACCAAAAAAATGCCTCGCGACGGCTTGTCCAAATTCGCCCCGGGCCACACCGACCCGCATTCGGCACTCGGCATCAGCGCCCTCGGCGGTGCACTGGCAGCCAAGGCGGCGATGCTCGAATTCGGTATTCAGGGCACCATCAAGTTCTTCGGCGAACCAGCGGAAAAACTCCGCGCCTCGAAACCGGTACACGCCGCCAAGGGTTACTACGATGACCTCGACGCCGCCATCAGTTTCCACCCCACCTACATGCTGCCGCTGAACAACACCACCACCTGGGACACCCACTGCGGCATCGCCTATTCCTACATCTACACCTTTACCTGCGAAGAGCCGCAGAACTGGATCGCCGCCGACAAGTACAGCCCGATCCCGCAAAATCACCTCGCCGCCCGGGCGCCCGGTGCCAATGATGCGTTGGTGCACTTCTACACCTTGAACGAAAGCCTGCGCCGCTCGACGCTGCCGTTCACCGGGTTGTGGAGTTTCAACGAAGCCATCCTCACCGCCGGCCAGGCCACTGCCGATAACTTGCCGCCACACATTGCGCAGGTGCAATACCTGCTGCGCTGCGACTCCATCGAGCAGGCCGAAACCATTTCCCAGGTGATGGACAACAACGCCGCAGCGGTCTCACTGGCCACCGGCTGCCAGTGGAAAAAGACCTGGGTGTGCAAGTCCCGTGGTGGCCTGGCCAACCACGTCATGGCCCAGGCCACCTACGACAACCTGGCCGCCATCGGCGCCCCGACCTGGGACACTGAAGCCATCGCCATCGCCCAGCAAATCCAGGCCAACCTCAACCTCGACCCGATGGAAAAACCCTTTTTGCCAGCCACCGAAGCGCTGATGGAGCCCCGCGAGTGTGAGCGCCAACTGCGCCTGCAAATGCCGGCCTGGCAAAAATACCTGACCTCCGATGACTACCCCGAATACACCTGGCATTGCCCGACCGTACGCCTGTACGTAGCGCGCCCGATGCTCTCGGCGCCGCCCGGCTACACCTACCCGGACTGGGTCTCCAATGCCTTGGGTGGCATTCGCCAAACCATCGACCCAATGATCAGCGTCGCCGCCAAAACCATTGCCACCTCCTTGATCGACCTGTTCACCCAACCCGACCTGCTGCACGCCGCCCAGCGCGAATTCAACGAACGCACCGGCGGCGGCATCGGCGGCACACAGTGGCAGGCGCCGCTGTTGCCGCAAGACTTCCAGGTGCCGCACCGCTTCCGCTGGCCGGAATACATCAGCACCGTACGCGGCGAAGAGTGGTGGATTCCGGCCAGGGACGACGAGTAATCCACCGCAGCACCGAGCGTTTCATCCAACAACAATAAGATCGAGGCCTTACCTATGTTCGCCAAAACCTCCGGTATCACCCGCGCCGCCCTGTTCACTGCGTCCCTGCTGTGCATCGGCCAGAGCCAGGCCGACGTCACCGCCACGCCCGGTGTGCTGAAAATCGGCATGGAAATCACCTACCCGCCGTTCGAGTCCTACGATGGCGACAAAGTCGTCGGCTCCGACCCGGAGCTGATCACCGCCATGGCCGCGCACCTGGGCCTGAAAACCCAGCTGCTGGACACCAAGTTTCCCAACCTGATCATGGGCCTCAATGCCGGGCACTACGACGCGGTGATTTCCGGGATCTATATCACCCCCGAGCGCCAACTCCAGGCCCAAACCATCCCGTATGCCCAGGCGGGTGCGTCGATTTTGGCGCCCAAAGGCAGTGAGCTGAATGCCAAGACGCCGCAAGACCTCTGCGGCCACAAAATCGGCCTGCTGCAAGGCAGCGCCTGGGTTGCGAAATTCCTGCAGCTCTCCAGCGATTACTGCCTGCCCAACAACAAGGGCGCGATCACGGTCAACCAATACCCCAACTCCCCGGAAGTCACCCAGGCCCTGATGTCGCGCAACATCGAAGCCCAAGTGGAAATCGGCGGCGCCGCCGAGATGATCGTAAAACGCACCGGCGGGCGGGTGATGATCACCTCCGACACGTTGATCTACCCGCAGACCCTCGGTATCTACGTGAAAAAAGGCAATGACGCGACCTTCAAAGCCCTGACCGAAGCCCTGGCCCAGAGCAAAGCCAGTGGCGAGTACGCGGCGATCCTCAAGAAATACAACCTCGACGCGATCCCGGACTGACTTTCCTTTAGGGCGATGCCGCCCCATGCGGGCGGCGATGGGAGTTTCTTATGCAATTTGACTGGTCGTATTTCGTCTCGCTGTTTTCCATGCGGGCCTTCTGGGACGCCTGCCTGGTGGTGATCGAACTCAGCGCCTTGAGCTGGTTCATCGGCATGGTGCTGGGGTTTTTCCTGGCCTCGGCCAAACTCTCGAAAAACCGCCTGCTCAGTGCGCCGGCGGCGGTGTATATCTGGTTCTTTCGCAGCGTGCCGCTGCTGGTGCTGGTGGTGTTCGTCTACAACGCACCGCAGATGTTCCCGGCCAGCGGCTCGTTGCTGCAAAACCCGTTCTACTCCGGGCTGATCGCGCTGGTGGTGACCGAGTCGGCCTACATGGCCGAGATCCATCGCGGTGGGCTGATCTCGGTGCTCAAGGGCCAGAAAGAAGCCGGCCGCGCCCTGGGCATCGGCACTGTGGGCATCGAGCGGCTGATCGTGATTCCCCAGGCCTTTCGCATTGCGCTGCCGACCCTGATCAACGAATACATCACGGTGGTCAAACTGACCTCGCTGATCTCGGTGATCTCCCTCACGGAAATCCTCACCGTTGGCCAGCGGCTGTATGCGCAAAACTTCCTGGTGATGGAAACCCTGCTGGCCGTCGCGGTTTACTACGTGCTGATCGTCACGGTGTTCGGCCAACTGTTGCAGTGGCTGGAAAACTACCTGGACCTGAGCAAGCGCAAGCCGCAAAGCCTCAACGAAACCGCCACCGCCGCACTGCGCAAAACCCTCGACGCGCAAGTGCCGGTGGTGCGTAATGCGCAGCCAGCGGCGACCCCGGCATTGCAGTTGAACAACATTCACAAATGCTACGGCGAGCATCAGGTGCTCAAGGGTATCGACCTGCAGGTGAAGTCCGGCGAAGTGATCTCCATCATCGGGCCTTCAGGCTCGGGCAAGACCTCGGTGATCCGCACCATTAATGGCCTTGAGGCCATCGACCAAGGCAAGATCCTGCTCTTCGGCGAAGGCTTTATCGAGCCGCATGACAAGCCCAACAACGCGCAAATCCGCCGGGGCGTGCGGCGCATCGGCATGGTGTTCCAGAACTTCAACCTGTTCCCTCACCGCAACATCCTCGACAACATCACCCTGGCCCAGCGTTACCACGGCAGCCAAAAGCGCCTGAGTGAACAGCGCGCGTACCAGTTGCTGGACAAGGTCGGCCTGCTGGCCCACGCCGGCAAATACCCGCACCAGATCTCCGGTGGCCAGCAACAACGCGTGGCTATCGCCCGGGCGCTGGCGATGGAGCCGGACATCATGTTGTTCGACGAGCCCACCTCGGCGCTGGACCCGGAGCTGGTGGGCGAGGTGCTCGGTGTGATCCGCAATCTGGCGAACGAGGGGATGACCATGGTTATCGTCACCCATGAAATGGACTTCGCCATGTCGATTTCGGACCGGGTGATTTTCATGGAGGACGGCAAGGTGCAACTGGATGCGGCGCCGCAGGTGATACGGCAAGACGCCGCGGGGGAGCGGGTGCGCAGGTTCATGGGGATTGGGGCCGAGGTGCGGCATGAGCCGGCGGCGATGAATGGCTGATTGGTTTTAGTGATCTGCCGGGTTGACCGCCTGCCGTGATTTCAGAAGGCGGTCGCCAGCCGGGCTATCCTGGTGCTTCAGCCCCACAGACAGGCAGCGTTCACATTATTCCTGCCCGGGCACAGCTATGATGCTCGTCCTTATGCAATAAGCCTGACAGGGCGACCCATTATGAATGTGAGCGTTCTCTACGCGTTGGCGGCGGCGGCATTGTTCGGCGCCAGTACTCCGCTCGCCAAGCTCCTGGGGGTGGGTACGCCGCCCATCCTGTTGGCAGGGCTGCTCTATCTGGGCAGCGGCCTGGGCCTGGCCATCGTTCGGTTTGCGCGCGACCACGGCTGGAAACGGCCCGGGCTTGCAGCAGGGGAGTGGCCCTGGCTGATCGGCGCCATCGTCTTTGGGGGCATGCTTGGGCCTGTGGCGCTCATGTACGGGCTCACCCGCACAGCGGGCGCCACCGCATCGCTGATGCTCAATCTGGAATCAGTGCTCACGGCCGTGCTGGCGTGGGTCGTGTTTAAAGAGAACGCAGATCGCCGGATTGTTATCGGCATGATCGCTATTGTTCTGGGCGGGATCGTTTTGTCATGGCCGCAAGGTACAGCGACGGCTCATGATTGGACGGGACCGCTGGGCGTGGCTTTCGCCTGCTTGTGTTGGGCCATCGACAATAACCTGACCCGTAAGGTCTCTGCCTCAGATGCGCTTTTTATCGCCGGCAGCAAAGGCTTGGCGGCGGGGGTGGTCAATTGCTGTTTGGCGTTGGCCATCGGCTCGCAACTGCCAGGCTTGGCCACGCTGGGGTCGATCATGGTGGTTGGGTTGCTTGGGTATGGCGTGAGTCTGGTGCTGTTTGTGCTCGCTCTGCGCGGGCTTGGCAGCGCGCGCACCGGCGCCTACTTTTCCACCGCTCCCTTCCTTGGCGCGGTCATCTCGATCCTGCTGCTCGGTGAATCGGTCTCGCTGATGTTCTTGCTCGCTGCCGCCTTGATGGCCATCGGGGTGTGGTTTCATTTGATGGAAAACCATGCTCACGAGCATCAGCACGAACCCCTCACACACGGTCATCGCCATACACACGATGAGCACCATCAACATGTGCATGGCGTTGAGTGGGATGGTACCGAGCCACATAGTCATGTGCATCAGCACGCACCGGTTCAGCATAGTCATGCGCATTTTCCCGATGTACACCATCGGCATAAACACTGACTTCGCCAGGGCAACAGGGCCGGGGACTTTTCTGCAGGCATAAAAAAACGGCCTACCTTTCGGTAAGCCGTTTTTAGTACTTGGTGGCTACACAGGGACTTGAACCCCGGACCCCAGCATTATGAATGCTATGCTCTAACCAACTGAGCTATGTAGCCAAGTGGCGCGCATTATTCGCGGAGAACGGGAATGCGTCAAGCGCTTTTTTTGAAAATTTATCTACGCTATCAACTGTTTAACGGGAAACACCGGGTTTGGTGACGAGCGGTTGGGGTTTGCGCAGGTCCCGGCCTCACAAAAATCTTCTGTAGGAGCTGGCTTGCCGGCGATACAGGCACCGCGGTGTATCCCTGATACCGAGGTGATGCTATCGCCGCCAAGCCGGCTCCTACATTTGTTCGGGGTTAAGCGTCAGGTTTTGCGCGGGTGCAGGCACTCTATCGAGCGGTCCACCATGGCCTTGGCGATTTCCAGCAGGTGCCACACGGCGAGGACTTTCGCACGCTCGGGGCTTTGCAGGTGTTCGCCGCAATCAAGCGCGGTGGCCGAGGCGCTGTGCAGCAGGTCGGCGGTGTAGAGCAGGGAGTCTTCGAAGCTGATGTCGTCGCTGATGGCGTAGAAGCTGGTCGACGGTTGCGGCGGGTCGGTCGGCAGGTAGTGGTCGAGCGCTCGGGTGAAGGCGGCGCGGTCTTTGGCCTGGTCACGGGGTGGATCGGGGACGATCTTGAACATGGTGTAGCTCCTATTGATCTGAAGAAGCTGCCACCTTCGCTGCTAAACGTAGGGTGGCGGCTGTACGCGGGTTAGCAGACCAGTCAATAGGAAAACCGGCGCACCCGAAGGTGCCCCACGCACAGCCACCATAAAACGGAGCCGTAAAACGTGTGCCTATTGAGTTCAGGCTGCTAAACCCGATCACTGAAAACCAGCGACGGACCGAAGACTAGCCACCGACTCCCCCAGGCACAAGGCCGAAAGATTCTCTAGGAAACGTCCCGCAAATTAAAGAGATTCATCTTGCTGGCCCTTTACAAACCATGACCGCTGCATCGATTCATCTACTCGTTAGCCTGCTAACGGGATAGCCTTCCTGCACCCAAAAGTGGCACATTGTCGCACCTGCACCTGTGCATCCATCTGCTGTACGGAAAACCTCCCATGGCTCTGAGCAATTCCCAGCCCTCCGTGGCTACGACGCCTGCCGCCGGGCAAACCAGCCCGTTGGTGATGCGTGTGATCGGCGCGGTGGCGCTGGCGCATTTGATCAATGACTTGATCCAGTCGGTTCTGCCCTCGATCTACCCGATGCTCAAGGCCAATTACGGCCTCACGTTCACTCAGGTCGGCCTGATCACCCTCACGTTCCAGCTCACCGCGTCCCTGCTGCAACCGTGGGTGGGTTATTACACCGACCGCCATCCCAAGCCGTACCTGTTGCCCTGCGGAATGGTCTGCACCCTGGTGGGCATCTTGATGATGTCCCAGGTGGGCAGCTTCCCGTTGATCCTGTTGGCAGCGGGGCTGATTGGTGTCGGCTCGTCAACCTTCCACCCGGAAGCGTCCCGCGTGGCGCGCCTGGCGTCGGGCGGGCGGTATGGCCTGGCGCAGTCGACCTTCCAGGTGGGCGGCAATGCCGGCTCGGCCTTCGGCCCGTTGCTGGCGGCGGCCATCATTATTCCGTTCGGCCAGGGCAATGTGGCCTGGTTCGGTCTGTTCGCGGTGTTTGCATTGTTTGTGCTGTACGCGATCAGCCGCTGGTACGCGCACCACTTGAACCTGTTCAAGCTCAAGCAGGGCCAGGCGGCCACTCATGGCCTGTCCAGGCGCCGGGTGCTGAGTGCGCTGGTGGTGCTGGGGCTGCTGGTGTTTTCCAAGTACTTCTACATGGCCAGTTTCACCAGTTACTTCACCTTCTACCTGATCGAGAAGTTCGACCTGTCGGTGGCCAGTTCCCAGCTGCACCTGTTCCTGTTCCTGGGCGCAGTGGCGGCGGGTACGTTCTTTGGCGGGCCGATTGGCGACAAGATCGGCCGTAAGGCAGTGATCTGGTTTTCGATCCTCGGCGTGGCGCCGTTCACCTTGCTGCTGCCCCATGTGGACCTCTTCTGGACCAGCATCCTGAGCGTGGTGATCGGCTTTATCCTGGCCTCGGCGTTCTCGGCGATTGTGGTGTATGCGCAAGAACTGGTGCCGGGCAATGTGGGGATGATCGCCGGGGTGTTCTTCGGTTTGATGTTCGGGTTTGGCGGGATTGGCGCAGCGCTGCTGGGCCACCTGGCAGACATCCACGGCATCGAGTACGTGTACACGCTGTGCTCGTTCCTGCCGCTGTTCGGGGTGTTGGCGATTCTGTTGCCGCGCAACAAAAAGGCCTGATGTCAGGTCAATCGAGTCGGGCAGATATCCTTGCTGCCCAACGCTTGCGTCAAACGGGTAAATCAGTTGCTCCTGCAAAGGGTATCGGCGTTGCGCCGGTGCCCCGATTTACGGCTGTAGTGGGTTGCAGGTAGCCCGCTTGAGTTGTTCGCGCGCACGGGATAAGCGTGAGCGAACGGTGCCGATGGGAATGGCCAGCACGTCGGCAGTGTCTTGATAACTGCCGTCAGTCTCCAGTGAGGCATACAGCGTTTTGCGCATTTCCACCGGCAAATGCTTGATGGCCAGCAAGGTTCTTTCGAGCCTGCGGTTGACCTCGAACTCCCAGTCCAGGTTGTTGGTTTCCTCCTGCCCATGCCACAGCGCCTCATCGAATTCGCAATGCACCGGCTTGGCATACAGCCGCCGGAAGTGATTGCGGATCAGGTTCTGGGCAATCCCGCACATCCAGGTGCTGAGTGTCGCTTGGCCATTGAAGCGGTCCCTGTTGCGCCAGGCCTCCAGGTAGGTTAGTTGCAGAAGATCGTCTGCATCTTCCGGGTTCAGTACGCGTTTATGAATGAACCGCCGGAGTTTTTTTTGGTGGTCTTCCGACAGGCCTTGGATGGAGCGGTGCGGGTCGGGCGTAAGGTGAACTTGAACATCGATAGGGATATCCATGAATTTTTCCTCAGGGTAGACACGATCGAAATGGTTTCGACGGGAACCCTCTTAGCACTGGCTGTGCCAAACGAAAAAATCACGTATCTAGTTGATATATATAAATAAATATTTTAGGTGTGCGGTATTTTTTGCAAGAACCTGCATTTAATGGCTGCAAACTTGTGCCGGTCTTTTCAAAGTGGCGGGCGTTGTCGATAGAGATGGAACTGAACCGGGTTGGCCTGCCACACAAGGAAACGAAACTTCCTGTCCAGGCCTCTCCATGAAAGTCGATTCCCAGATTGATGTGCAAAAAAACCAGCGCCTGGAACAGCCTGCTCCAGCCAGTAGTGAGAGCCGCTCGGTGGGCCATTCACCGGGTTCGGCTGGGGTTGATGACCTTGCCGCGCTGTTCAGCCAGGAGGTTGAAATAAACAGCAAGGGTTTGGGCCGACGCCTGCTGGGCACGCGTGTGACGCCGTTGGAGCAACTCACCCAACTCTATGAACAGTTGGGCCATCCGGCTCAAGCCACGTTGGCGACGATCGCGCGTAACGTCAGGGTTCAACTGTTGCTCACGCCCAGCGTCGAGAAGTTGCTGGACCTGACAGGAAACGACCCGGCCCGCACATTTGTCGTGCTCACGCAGGTGGCAGAGCAGGCGCAAACCGAAGCGCGCACCCATGAGGCGGCCCTGGCCCGCGATGCCCTGGCGCGGTTGGAGATTCGCTTCAAGCCGCAAATCCAGGCGGGCTTGAACATTGCGCTGGCCTTGCAGGCGAGCAGTGATGACCCCAACTTGCGGCAGGCGGTACGCAATGTGTATTACGCCAGTGTGGTCTCCCGGCAATCGCTGGCCAGCATGATGCAGGCGCTGTTGGGGTTATTCGGTGGCGAGGAATTTGGCCACGGGTTGATGCTGATGCGCCGGGCCTTGGCCGATGACATTGCCGCCTATAGCCCTTCGCTGCCCACTGCCCAATTGCGCACCTTGCTGCTGGGATTGCGCAGTTGCGGCCACCTGGGCAGCGTGTTGTCCGGTTGCCATGGGGTGATCGATCGGCTGGCCGCCGTGCACCCCTGCATTGATCGGGACGCCGTGGCGTTGCTGCAACGCGTTCTTGGGTACGCGAGCACAGGCATCGGGTGTGACGAGGTTCTGCGCCTGGCCGGCGAACTGGGTGGCGTGGCTTCAACCGCCCAGTTGGTTTCGCTCAATGCCCTGTATCCCGTGCTCCAGAGTTTGCCCCTGGTTTTGTGGCGCGACAGCAAGGGGCGTCATGAAGCGTTGCACAATTTTGTGCTGGTGATGGACGACTACGCGGTCGTTGAGCGGGGCACCCTGCATGTCGAGGCGTGGCCGAGAAACCGCGCATGAGTGCGTTACGGGCAATCAATACGCTGCTGCTCAAGGTTGCGCAACGTGCCGAGGTGCTGGGCGCGGTCGTGATCCTGGGCATCGTGTTTATCTTTATCGTGCCGTTGCCGACCTGGCTGGTGGATATCCTGATTGCCGTCAACATTTGCATTTCGTGCCTGTTGATCGTGCTGGCGCTGTACCTGCCAGGGCCGCTGGCGTTTTCCTCGTTTCCGTCGATCCTGCTGTTGACCACCATGTTTCGCCTGGCGTTGTCGATTGCGACCACGCGCCTGATCCTGCTGGAGCAAGACGCCGGCGACATCGTCGAGGCCTTCGGCAATTTTGTGGTGGGGGGCAACCTGGCGGTGGGCCTGGTGATCTTCATGATCCTGACCATCGTCAACTTCCTGGTGATTACCAAGGGCTCGGAGCGTGTCGCCGAAGTGGCGGCGCGCTTCAGCCTGGATGCGATGCCCGGCAAGCAAATGTCGATCGACAGTGACTTGCGTGCCGGCCTGATCGATGGCGAGCAAGCACGCGACAAACGCGAGCAGTTGTCCCGCGAGAGCCAGCTGTTTGGGGCGATGGACGGGGCCATGAAGTTCGTCAAGGGCGACGCCGTGGCCGGGTTGATTATCGTGGTGATCAACTTGTTGGGCGGGTTCAGCACCGGCATGTTCCAGCATGGCATGAGCGCCAGCGACTCCATGGCGTTGTATTCGGTACTGACGATTGGCGATGGCCTGATTGCGCAAATTCCTGCGCTGCTGATCTCCCTGACGGCCGGCATGATCATTACCCGTGTCGCGCCGTCCGGGCGGAACAAAGGGGCCAATAACATGGGCGCTGAAATCGCCCGGCAAATGACCAGTGAACCCAAGAGCTGGGTGATCGCCTCCATCGGCATGCTCGCTTTCGCGGCGCTTCCGGGAATGCCGACAGTGGTCTTTATCCTCATATCGCTGATGACGGGTTCCCTGGGTTATTACCTGATGCGTCAGCGTCAAAAGCTGGAAGCGCCGGCCGAGGCAGGGGCTGATACCGTTGCGCCGGAAGAAAACGGTGAGGTGGACCTGCGCGGGTTTGATCCGTCCCGACCGTACCTGTTGCAGTTCCCGCCGCACCTGCGAAACACCGAGCAGTTGGGGGCGTTGGTGCATGGGATTCGCCAGGCCCGAAATGGCCTGGTGACGCAGATTGGCCTGACGTTGCCGCCGTTCGAGGTGGAGTTCACCCCCGTCCTGGCTGACGATGAGTTGCGCTTTTGCGTACACGAAGTGCCGATGATCAAGGCCACCCTGGGTGACCGCATGGCGGTTGAGTTGGCGGCGCTGCGCGTCGAACCTCAAGAGGGAAGCCAGGGGCTGGCCGAGCGAGACGAGCAGGACTGGGTATGGTTGGCAGCCGACGACCCGTTGCTCGACGATGCGCAGCTTGAACGCTATACCGCCCATGACTTGATCATCGAGCGCATGACGCGGGCGATGATGCTCAGCGGGCCGCAGTTTCTCGGCATCCAGGAGAGCAAGTCGATTCTCAGTTGGCTGGAGTTCAACCAACCGGAACTGGTTCAGGAACTGCAGCGCATCATGCCGCTTTCGCGCTTTTCGGCGGTGTTGCAGCGCCTGGCCAGTGAGGGGGTGCCGCTTCGGGCTGTGCGGTTGATTGTCGAGTCGCTGATCGAGTATGGCCAACATGAGCGCGAGCCGGACGCGCTGGCCGACTATGCGCGCATCGCCCTCAAATCGCAGATCCTGCACCAGTACAGCGAAGCCGATGGCTTGCATGCCTGGCTGTTGTCACCGTCTACCGAAAATATCCTGCGTGAGGCGCTGCGCCAAACCCAGACCGGGGTGTTCTTTTCCCTCGACAATGACAACAGCGCGGCGCTGGTGAGCTTGCTCAAGCAGGCCTTTGCCGTGCGCGCCAAAAGCAAAAGCGTGCTGCTGGTGGCGCAAGACCTGCGTAGCCCTTTGCGCACCTTGTTGCTGGAAGAGTTCAACCACGTACCGGTGCTGTCGTTTGCCGAATTGGGCAGTTCGTCCAAGGTCAAGGTGCTGGGGCGGTTTGACCTGAGCCAGGACGATCTGCTGCGCGGGGCCGCGGCATGAGCACTGGCCGGTTACTTCGCACGGCAATGAGGGCCTGACGATGTTTGAGCTACGCGTGCTCGATGGCTTGCACCGGGGGGCGGCGCTGCCATTGTTCGGCGAGCAGTGGAGCATTGGTGCACACCCTGATGCTGACCTCGCGCTTTACGACCCGGGCATTGCCGAGCGCCATGTGCGCTTGCAGTGTGTCGAGCAGCGCTGGTCGGTGCAGGCCGAGGAAGGCGTGATGCAGGATGCCGACGGCCTGATCCTGGCACAGATTGCCGACCTGGAACTGAACGCAATATTTTCAATTGGCAACGTCCGGCTCTGCGTCACCCGCGCCGACCAACCCTGGCCGCAGGCGCCTGTGCATCAGGCGCCCATGCCGCCCGAGGAGGCAAGCGCTTCGCTGAAGTTGTCTTCAATTTCCGGCGTACAACAAAAGCGCTTGATAAGCCTGGTGGCCGTGGTCGCGGTCATCATCATGGCCTTGGGCATGGCCTCTACAGGTGAACGCGAGGCCCAGGCATCGCTGATGCCTGCGGCCACACCGAAACACCCACTCGGCTCACCGTTCGAGGTGCGCCAGCAGTTGTTGAAGATGCTCAACGAGCGCGAGTTGATCAACCGCATCAGCATCCAGTTGGTCAACGACCAGGTGCTGCTCGACGGCGATGTGCCCCAGGATGACCTGGAATTGGTGTCGCGCATGCTCCGCCGGTTTGGCGAGCAGTTTGATACGGCGGTGCCGGTGATGAGCCGCGTCAGAACTCGCGATGCAACGTTCCCTTTCAAGATTCTGCAGATCGTCGGCGGGCCTAACGGTCACGTGGTGCTGGAGCAGGGCAACCGGCTGTTTGTGGGGGATGAAGTAGACGGCTTGCGGCTGGTGCTGATTGATAACAGCAAGGTGGTATTCGACGGGCAGCAGCGCTATGAGGTGCGCTGGTGACCCCGGATCTGCACGCGCGGCTGGAGGCCTGGCAGCAGCGCCAGTCAAGCACACTCGAAAGTTTTGCGCCGGTGGCCGTACGCGGCCGTATCCAGCGGGTGAACGGCATGCTGTTGCAGTGCCGTCTACCACAGGCGCGCATCGGCGATTTGTGCCAGGTCGAAAAGTCTGCCGGCGAATATATGCTGGCCGAGATCATCGGTTTTGATCAGCAGGATGCGGTGCTCAGTGCCCTGGGTAACCTTGAAGGCGTGTGCGTGGGCGCCAGTGTGCAACGCCTGGGGGTGCCGCACCGGGTGCGGGTCGGCGATGACTTGCTCGGCCAGGTGCTCGATGGTTTTGGCCGGCCGATTGCGGGCGAAGGGCCCAGCGCTTTCGTGGAGGCCGACACACCGCAGGCGAGTACGGTGTTGTGCGAGGCGCCGCTGCCCACCGAACGTCCCAGGATCAGTCGGGCGTTGTCTACCGGCGTGCGCTCCATCGATGGGTTGATCACGCTGGGAGAGGGGCAGCGCGTAGGCCTGTTCGCCGGTGCCGGCTGTGGCAAGACCACCCTGTTGGCCGAGATCGCCCGCAACGTTGAGTGTGATGTGATCGTGTTCGGGCTGATTGGTGAGCGTGGCCGTGAGCTGCGGGAGTTTCTGGATCACGAACTGGATGATCAATTGCGCGCCAAGGCAGTGTTGGTGTGTGCAACGTCCGATCGCTCAAGCATGGAGCGCGCCCGGGCTGCCTTTACCGCAACGGCGTTGGCCGAAGGGTTCCGTCGCAAGGGCAAGCGGGTGTTGCTGCTGATCGACTCCTTGACCCGGTTCGCCCGTGCCCAGCGTGAAATCGGCCTGGCCGCTGGCGAGCCACTGGGCCGCGGCGGCTTGCCTCCCTCGGTGTACAGCCTGATGCCGCGCCTGGTGGAGCGGGCGGGGTTGACCCGTGACGGGGTGATCACTGCCATCTACACCGTGCTGATCGAGCAGGATTCGATGAACGATCCGGTGGCGGACGAAGTGCGCTCCCTGCTCGACGGCCACATTGTGTTGTCACGCAAGCTGGCGGAGCGCGGCCACTACCCGGCGGTGGATGTGCTGGGCAGCCTTTCGCGGATCTTGAGCAACGTTGCGTCCCCCGAACATATCAAGGCCGGCACAGCCTTGCGGCGGCTGTTGTCGGCGTACCAGCAGATCGAATTGATGCTCAAGCTGGGTGAATACCAACCCGGCAGCGATGCACTGACCGACCTGGCGGTGGGCACGCGCCAGGCGGTCGATGGTTTCCTGCGCCAGGACCTGCGTGAGCCGGCGTCGATGGCGATGACCCTGGACCAACTGATGGAGTTGACCACCGATGTCCCTTTCTGAAATCGATACGTTGCGACGCTTGCGCAAGCACCGTGCCGACCGGGCCGAGCGCGCGTTGCATGCGGCCAGGCGGCAGCAGCAGGCGCTGCTCGTGCAAATCCAGCAGGCCGGGGATGCCCTTGAACAAACCCGGCAGGACGAGGCGCGCAAAATCGCCGAGCTGTTGGGCAAGCACCAGGGGCAGGTGATCTCGTTTCGGGACCTCACGTCCTGGAATACCGAGGAGCGCACGTTGTCTGCTGACACCCGCCGTGAAGAAGGGCAGTTGAAGTCACTGCACGGCCAGCGTGATGAGCAGTTGACCCACATCGACAGCGCACAGAGACGGGTGACCCAAGCGCTGCGCGAGGTTGAAAAACTCCAGGAATTGTCCCTTTTACTGCAGGAAGAAAACCATGACGCAAGTTCCAGCGAATACGCCTGAGCGCCCGCGCCTGCGCGAGCCCCGGGACGAGCGCGAACCTGGCACGGGGACGTTCGTGCCCTTGGAGCAGGCGCTGTTGTTTACCCAACTGTTCAGCCGCGACCGCGAAGGAGGCGGCTACGGTTCCTCGCGCACGGCAATGGCTGCGGTGACCGAAACCCAGATGATCGAGGCCATGGCCGAGCAACTGGCGCCTCGTATACAGCTGGCCACGCAATGGCCGCTGCAAGCGATGCTGTACCTGCCGCGCCTGGGGCGCATCACCGCGAGCGTGCGCCGGGAACAGGGGGCCTGGAACGTTGAACTGGAGGCGCAGGAGGTGCACACGGCGCGGTGGTTGCCCGGTGTACGGCAACGCCTTGAGGGGGGCTTGGCCGAGGCACTGGCAACGCCGGTCCATGTGCACCTGGTCGATGTGGACCGGGCATGATCATGCCGGCGTTAACTTTGCCGAAGGTCAACTCAACGCTGGCGGCAGCGCGGCGCCGGCTGGGTCGCGGCGCGCGCCTGGCGTTTCAGGTTTCGGGGTTGCACGGTGAATTGTTGATGGCGCCAGGCCGTGCACCGGTGGGCGTTACACCTATGTATTTCGAGAGTGCATGTGGGGTGCTGGCGTTCGCTGAACCCGGGCCGCTGTTCAGCCTGTTGGGTGAATGCCCGGTAACACTGGCAGAGGCAGGCAACGATCCGGATTCCTGGTTCTGGGACTTGTTCCAGCAGCACCTGAGCCCCGAGGTGCGGGCACTGTTCGGTTACTTTCGGTTGCTGCCTTCCAGCGGGGAATTGCCGTTTGGCTGCCAGTTTACGGTGACGCTGGGCGCATCCAGAGTCGTGGGTTTTTTGTGGGCAACTCCCCAGACCTGGCTGGCGCTGTGCGACGCCGGGCCCTGGCAGCCGACAGCCGGGCCGCTGCCGGCGTCGTTCCAACTGGCGCTGGCAGTGAAGCTGGGGCGCCTGCGGTTACCCAATATTCAGGTACGCCACCTGCGTGCCGGTGATGTGGTGATGCTCGAGCAACCCTTGTTCGATGCACAGGGCATCGGCCACCTGCACATCGGCAGGCACCGGCTGCAAGGGCGCATTGATGATGAAACCGGGCCGTTGTGCCTGACGCTAATTTCGATTGAGGAAACGCCCGTGGACGAGGATTTTGCAACACAACAATACCCAGGGCATGAGGATGATCAACCCGTGGCGGATGTCTTCGGCCATGAACCCTTTGATGAGTTGAGCATGGCCCTGAATGTGCGCTGCGGCACGCTGAACCTGACGCTCGGCGAACTGCGTAACCTCGCCCCCGGTGCGGTGCTGGGGATTGGCGGCTACGCCCCCGGCATGGCAGGGCTGTATTACGGCGACCGGCCCATCGGCCAGGGGCAGTTGGTGGAAGTCGACGGGCGCCTGGGGCTGCAGTTGTCCCGTGTGATTTTCGCCAGATGACGTTCCAGGGGATTGACCCCCTTGTCCTGGCCCTGTTTCTCGGCGCCCTGTCGCTGATGCCGATGTTGTTGATCATCTGCACGGCGTTTCTCAAGATCGTCATCGTGTTGATGATTACCCGCAATGCCATCGGCGTGCAGCAGGTGCCACCGAGCATGGCCATCAATGGAATAGCGCTGGCTGCGACGCTCTTCATCATGGCCCCGGTAGGCTACGAGATCGCCCACAACGTCCAGGCCTCGCCCGTAGACACGAGCAGCGTGCAGAGGCTCCTGGAATCCGGGCAGGAGGCCATACAGCCGTTGCGTGCGTTCATGCTGCGCAATACGGATGCGGACGTCTTGACCCACCTGCTGGAAAACAGTGCGCGCATGTGGCCGCCGGAAATGGCCCAGAGCACTCAGCGCGACGACTGGATCCTGTTAGTGCCGGCCTTTGTCCTGTCGCAACTGCAGGCGGGGTTCGAGATTGGCTTCCTGATTTACATCCCGTTCATTGTCATCGACCTGATTGTTTCCAACCTGCTACTCGCCCTTGGCATGCAGATGGTCTCGCCCATGACCATTTCGCTGCCCCTCAAATTGTTGTTGTTCGTCATGGTCTCCGGGTGGTCGCGGTTGCTCGACAGCCTGTTTCTTTCCTACCTCTGAGTGACCTATGGAACCGATTGTGCTGTTCAAACAGGGCATGTTGCTGGTGGTTGTGCTGTCGGCACCGCCGCTGATCGTGGCGGTGGTCGTCGGCGTGTTGACGTCGCTGGTGCAGGCCCTGATGCAGATACAGGACCAGACGCTGCCCTTTGGCATCAAGCTGGTTGCGGTGGGGATCACGCTGATTCTGACGGGCCGCTGGATCGGCGTGGAGTTGATCCAACTGATCAACCTGATGTTCGACATGATTGCCCGCTCGGCCTTGAACTGAGGGAACACGCTTGCTGCTTTATCTCGAATTTTTGCCGAGCCTGCTGGTGGCCATGGCGCGTATTTACCCGTGTGCCTTTCTGGTGCCGGCGTTCTGTTTCCAGCACCTGCGCGGTATGCCCCGGCACGTGATCGTAATGGTCATGGCGTTGATTCCTGCGCCCGGCATCCATGCCGTGCTGGCCGGCCAGGATTACTCCGCGCTGATGATCAGCGGCCTGGTACTCAAGGAAGCCGCCCTGGGGTTTTTGCTGGGCGTCCTGTTGGCCATGCCGTTCTGGATGTTCGAGTCGGTGGGGGCGCTGCTGGACAACCAGCGCGGCGCCCTGGCGGGTGGCCAACTCAACCCTTCCCTCGGCCCGGACGCGACCCCCATCGGGCACTTGTTCAAGCAGTTGGTGATCTACCTGTTGATCGCGGTCCTGGGCCTGAGCGTGCTGACCCAGGTGATTTGGGACAGCTACCTGGTCTGGCCGGCCACCGCCTGGTTTCCGCTGCCGGCAGCCAACGGTTTGAGTGTGTTCCTTGGGCTTTTGGGCGATACGTTTACCCACATGATGCTGTACGCCGCGCCTTTTATTGCGGTGCTGTTGTTTTTGGAGTTTGGCTTTGCGCTGCTGGGCCTTTACAGCCCGCAACTGCAAGTCTCAACCCTGGCAACGCCGGTCAAGAGCCTGGTAGGGCTGGGGATCCTGTTGCTGTACTTTCCGTTGTTGCAGGACTTGATCGTCGAACGCATGGCGCAGTTGGGCGACCTCAAGCACGCCCTCGGCTTGATGTTCAGGGGCGCGGGGCATGAGTGACTCGGGTGAGAAAAAACACGCGGCCACGCCCAAGAAACTCAGGGATCAGCGCAAGAAAGGCCAGGTCGCCCAAAGCCAGGACATCGGCAAATTACTGGTGCTGACGGTGCTCAGCGAAATCGCCTTGTTCACCGCTGAAACCAGCATGCAGCGCTTCCAGGAATTACTGGTGATGCCCATGTCCCGCTTCGGGCAGCCCTTTGTGCGGGCGCTGGAGGAGGTGTTGACGCAAGGCCTGATCGTGTTTTTCTCCTTTGCCCTGCTGATGGCCGGGTTGGCGATTGCCGTGAAGTTGATCAGCGGCTGGATACAGTTCGGCTTCCTGTTTGCACCGGAAAGCCTGAAGCTGAATTTCAGTCGTCTCAACCCTCTGAGTCAGGCCAAGCAGATGTTTTCTGCCAAGTCGGTGATGAACCTGTTGATGGGCCTGGCCAAGGCGCTGATGCTTGGGTTGATCTTGTACGTGGTGATCGGCCCGTCACTGGGCGCCTTGATCAACCTGGCCAGCAGTGACCTGCAGAGTTATATCCTCGCGTTGATCATCTTGTTCCGTTACCTGCTGCACGCTTGCCTGG
Organism: Pseudomonas sp. A125; assembly: GCF_055409485.1. Taxonomy (NCBI): domain Bacteria; kingdom Pseudomonadati; phylum Pseudomonadota; class Gammaproteobacteria; order Pseudomonadales; family Pseudomonadaceae; genus Pseudomonas; species Pseudomonas sp. A125. Next base: position 207,038 of record NZ_JBUZVP010000009.1, on the reverse strand, counting down.
GCTTGCTGCTGGTGCTGGCGCTGATCGACATGGCGTTGCAAAAGCACTTCTTTGCCAAGAGCATGCGGATGACGCAGGTGGAGGTGGTCAAGGAGTACAAGGACATGGAGGGCGACCCTCAAGTCAAGGGGCAACGCCGCGCGTTGGCCCAGCAATTGGCCCAGGAGGAACCGAAGGTCAAGCTGCCCAAGCTGGAGGAGTCCGACATGCTGGTGGTCAACCCGACGCACTATGCCGTCGCGCTGTACTACCGCCCGGGTAAAACGCCGCTGCCGCTGCTGGTGGACAAGGGCACGGACGCCGAGGCGCGCAAACTGATTGACCGGGCCAAGGCCGCCGATGTGCCGGTGGTCCAGTGTGTCTGGCTGGCACGTACGCTGTATGAGAAAAAACCTGGGGCGAGCATTCCACGGGAGACGTTGCAGGCGGTGGCATTCCTCTACCGCACCTTGCGTGAACTCGACGAAGAGGCCAAGCGCGAAACCCTGGCATTCCCCGAGCTCGCGCAGCGTTAGCGGTAGCGGTGTACATCCAGCGCCTGGAGGTTGGCCAGTGAAAGCAGCGTGCTGATGATGTTATCCAGTGCATTGCCTGCTGCCGGCTGCGCTGGCAGCGCATGCCAGACCACCACGGCACCCTTGGCATCAACGTAGACATAGCAGCCATCGAATGCCAGCGCTTGCTCGAAACGCCGCTCCAGCACCCGCTCCAGTTGCCCGGCGTGCAACGCCTCTGGCTGGATCTGCAAGGCCAGCCCGAGTTGGGTGCCGGCGTTCAAGGGGCACAGGCCAACGCCCGGGCCAAGCGACAACTGGGCGGCATGGCCGCCCAGCAGGTTGTCCAGGAATACCTGGCGATGGGCATCATCGTCCGGCGATCCCATGGCGTTCATCGCTCCAGTGAAACCGTCTGGTAATCCGCCCGCTCTCCGGCCGGGCCAGGTTCGGCGCGCATCTGCGGCGGCCACCAGACCACCAGCTTATCGGCGCTCGATTGAGGGCGTGAGCAGGAGTCGCCCTTGCACGTGGGTGTGCAGGCGCCGATTAGCAGGGCCAGGCCGATCAGGGTGACGCAGGACAGTCGAGGGTTCATTGGGCGTTATTCCGGGCAGGGGTGAGCAGGGAGGGGCGGGTGACGCCAATGTGCTCATCCTTGATCACAGGGCGCATGGCAATGAACACTTCGGCCTCCTCGCCCGGCTTGAGCCAGGCCTGTGGCCAGACGCTGACCGCCAGGGTCTGGGCGTTACTGCATTCTTTTTCATCGATGCGTACGTTGCGGTTGAACTGGTTGCGCACCACCACCACGGCTACGTTGAACTGCGGGCCGGCATACCACTGGCTGCGCTCGGTGTTCAGTGCCAGTAGGTCTCGGGTGCCGCACAAGGTGTTCAGGCCCAGGGGCATCGGCGCCGCCTTGAAGGCTGTGGGCACTTGCCCGGTGACGAGGTGAGCCAGGGTGCTGGTGATGTCGCTGCGCTTGATCACCGGTTGATGCTCGGCATAACGCCTGGCCAGTGGTTTGAGTGCGGCCTGCAGTTCGGCCTGGTCTGCCTGGGGCAGGTAACGCGAAGGGTCGGCCTGATCGCCGATCACCCGGGGTGTCAGGATAAACAAGCGTTCGCGCCGGTTGTTCTGGCGCTCGGTAGAGGAAAACAGGGCCTTGCCCAGCAGCGGGATGTCCCCCAGCAACGGCACCTTGTTCTGCTTGTCGGTGCTTTCGGTGACATGGAACCCACCGACCACCAGTGAGCGTTTCTCTGCCATCACGGCCTGGGTGCTGACCTTGTCCCGGCGTACGTCGGGGCCGATGCGCTCGGGGTTGGACTCGTCGAAATTGCCGTCCTCGATATCCACCACCAGATGGATCTGGTGGTTGCCGCGGGTGGTGATCACCCTGGGTACTACCTGGAAGCTGGTGCCCACGGTAATCGGCAGGACAGTCGCCACTTCTGTGCCGGCAGTGAGGTACTGGGTGCGGTTGAAGTCAATGACCGCCGGTTGGTTTTCCAGGGTCAGGACCGAGGGGTTGGACACCATGGTCGCCAGGCCACGTTGCTCCAGTGCGCGCACGTCGGCATAAAAACGGTCGCGGTTTTCGATCGACAGCTGCGATGAGGTGCCGGGCGCCATATTCACGCCGCCACGGAAGCGGCTGTTCTGGAAACCCCAGTTGACCCCGAATTCCCGCAGTTGAGTGCGCTCGATGTCGAGGATGATCGCATCGATTTCCACCAGCTTGCGGGCCACGTCGAGCTGGCTGATCAGCTCGCGGTACATCACCTGGCGTTCCGGCAGGTCGTAGATCAGGATGGCATTGTTGCGCACATCGGCTTCGACGCGGATTTTGCTGGTGGACACCGGTGCCCGCGGGGAGAGCGTCGTGGCGGCGTCCAACTGCCCCGGGTTCGTTGCCTGGCCGAGCATCTGCCCCAGCATCGGGTTGCCCAGGCGGGGAATGGCCGGGGTTATGGGCGAGGGTTGGGATGGGGAGGCGGGGCGTGGGCCCAGCCCCGAAAGCGCCGGGGCCGGGCGAGGCTCCAACAGGCCCCGCAACATGCTGGCAACGCCTGGGATGGTGAGCTTTTCGCCACGATAATCAATCTGGCGATCCGCCGCGTTGGCGAACTTCAGCGGGTAGCTGAGGACGCTCTGCTTTTCCTCGGGAGACTTGCGCTGGCTGCTGAATTGCTTGATCTGTTCGATATAGCGCTTGGGCCCGGAGACCAGCACGACGCCGTCATCAGGCAGTTCACCCCAGCCGAAACGACTGTCCAGCAGGCCGATATCGGTCAATGCGCGCTTCAGGTCAGCGATGGTTTCGGACGAAACCTCCAGGCGCGCAGACTCTTGTTGGTCCAGGGTACTGATGTACAGGGTGTTGTTGTACAGGTACCACTGGAAGCGATGCTCTACACCCAGCCTGTCGAGCAGCGACTGCGGGGTATTGGCGCGTATCTTGCCATTGACGTTGCCTTCCAGCGGGCCGTCGACTTGCAGTTGCGTCCCAAACGTCTGGGCGAAGTCTTCCAGCACGTCCCGCAGCGGCTTGTGCTCGGCCTCATACGCATAGGCGGTGTTCTTCCATTCACTGGGGACGGCCGCCAAGGTGCTTTCCAGCGGCGCCAGCAGCCAGGGCAGTACGATCAGGCAGCGCCAATGGACTCGTTTTGTATGGCTGGCAAGCGAGTCGGCACGCAAGCGGTTGGGCTCGTGGTTGTTGTTATACATGGAGAATTCTCTGAGTTAGGACGGCAGCATGCGAAGGGAGGTCGGTAGGGGGCTGCGGATCGGAGTCGTGACGCGCGCGACGATGGCGCGCCAGGTGTCGCGTTGGTTGAGCAGGGATTCGAGGTCGGCAAGCAGCGGCTCGAGACCGTGGTTTGCCGGCACCCGTTGGAGCAGCCACAGTGCGCCGTTGGCCGGCGCCTGGGCGAGCGCACCTTTGAAGTGACTCAGGCTGGCGCGTCCCGGGCGTGTCCAGTTTCCCAGCCGCGTGTTATCCGGCCGATGCCCGGTCAACTGGACACTGAGCAGCATCACGCCGGCCTGGCGTCTCAGGACGATTTCATCATCATCCTCGAACAGGTTGAGCTGCTCCTTGTGGCTGCTCAACCAGCGCGTCAAGGCCTCTCTCAACTTACTGCACACCATCAATGGCGGTTTTCAACAGCATGTGGTTAACACGGCTATGTTCATTGACGGCGACATCGGAGTGGTGCCTCTTGAACATCAGTTGGTAAAACAAGTTCGTGTCTTCCGGCGTGCTTGCGGCCTCTTTCGCCGCGGCGTTGTAATTGAGCCTGTCGCTCTGGGTTTCTCTGAGAAGTTGCTGTTTAAAACCGTTATTGAAGTCCATGAGGATTCTCCTGCTGTGGGTTTTCTTGTGTGGTGTTGGGGGCAAAACGGTAGCGTCTATAACGTGTTTTTTCGGTGGTGTTTAAGGCTGGATGCGGCTGGTTTATTGACTCGGATTGTTCAAAAAAACCTCGAACATGGAGCGCCAGTCGATACGAAAGTCTCCCTCGTCGGTTTTCAGTACCAGGGTTTGTGGTTTGACGGTGTCTTGCGGCTGGAGCTTCCAGAGCGTGACCCCGTGGCTTGCGAGGCACTGCCTTACGTCATCGAGTTCATGTGGGTGGCAGAGCAGTGTCGCGTGGACATGCGCGACCTGGCTGGCCAGCAGTTGCTTGATCAGGGCAGCCAGGCGCCTAGGCTCTATCGTCTCGTCGAGCAGGCTGCGAATTGCCTGGGTGACGACCGAGGTGGCGTACTGTTCGAGGCTGTCGCACATCTGCTGGCGGTCGCGCTCCCAGCGTTTGAGCTGGGCATCGGCGCGTTGCCAGAACTCACCTGCCGCCTGTTCCAGCAGCACGTCACACTGCGTCTGTGCCAGGCTTAACCGCTCATCTGCCTTGGCGTTGGCGCGACTCAGCAACTGGTTGGCCTGCGCAAAGTCCGCAAGGGTTTCCCGGGGGATCAAGGTGTGTGGCAGCCCGGGAGCGTCCCCGTGCAACGCCAGCTTTTGTCGACGCAGCATGGCTAGTTTCCTTGCCCGTTAAAGTCAGGAGGCGGGGCCTCGTTTGTCATCGCGGTAATGCGCCACACAACGGCTTGCCAAAGGGTGTTCAGCCGGCTGTGTCCGTTGTCGAAGGAGAAGGTTCTTGTTTCCATTTCGAGCACTCGCGCACACGGAAAGCGCAACCGAAGACGTTGCCAGGTAGCGGGTTTTACCCAACTGCGCAGCAACTGCAACGGATCGTCATCGGGTAAAAGCATGTCAGGGGGCAAAGCCTTGGAAAGACGCACGCACCACTGGTGATGATCGTCGCTCAAGGTTGCCGCCGCAGCCGAGTTGAAGGTGCCATGAATCAATACGAGCATCAGGTTGAGCTGCGCCGCCGAGGCGAGCACCAGCCGCAGCACCGTGGGGTGCGGTGCTGGAGGCAGGCAGGGGACAATCCCCCCAGGCGTGCCTGCCACCAGCCGCCGGCTGTGAAAAAGCGCATTGATCGTGGCGTGCTTGTCGACGGTCCTCCAATCTTCGTGGGAGGTACCCCAGGGAAATGCCCACCATTGAGCCCAGGCCAGGTGCTCATGTGTCGGCTGATCCGCGCCGGCTGTCATGGGCGCGCCGTCGAGCCGTCAGGTGCTGGTATCCCTTGCGGGCGTTGCTGTTGGCGATTGCGCATGAACAGCAAGGCAACCACGAGTAACACCAGGGCGACCAGCGAGAATACAACCGTGGCTCGCCAAAACCCGAGGTCGTCGGCGGGTATCAGAAAAGGCCCGAAATAGGCCAGGCGTTGTTGTTCCTGATAAGCCGTCGCGGGTACGAATGTCACCGTGAGTTTTTGTGAGTTATCCACTGCCGTGGTCATGCCCGGGAGGCTGCTGGCGACCATTCTGCGCACCCGGGCGCGGATATTGTCGGGGTCAAGCCGTGGGTCGTGCTTGATGAACACCGACGCGGATGCCGGTTGTACAGGTTCTCCCGGCGCAATGCGCTCGGGCAGCACGACGTGTACCCGGGCGATGATGACCCCGTCGATGTTGGATAAGGTGGCCTCCAGTTCCTGGGACAAGGCGTAGATGTAGCGTGCCCGCTCTTCCAAGGGCGTTGAGATAACGCCTTCCTTGCGAAACGTGTCCCCCAGGGTGGTACGCGCGACTTTGGGCAGCCCGGCGGCTTCCAGGGTGCGCACGGCACGACCGATGTCGTTTGCATTCACCGCCACGACAACACCGTCTTTGGCCGGGATTTTTTGGGCTCGAATATGCTTGTCGGCCAGCTCCGCGATGACCTCATTGGCTTCTTGTTCAGATAGCTGGCGATGAAGTTCGACGCGGTCACTGCAACCGCTCAGCAGGACCAGCAACGACAACAAAAATGCGACAGGCAGGCGCGCGATCATGTCGGTCTACTGCAGGTTGCTGATTTTTTCGATGCATTGGGATGTTTTGCCAACACCCTTCACTAGAACGTGTGTCAGCAACAACGTGTTGGACAGGTGGCTGGGGTACTGACTCATCTCTTTTTCGTTATCTTTTTTGCTGAACGCCAATAGGCTTTTCGACATACGCCGCGTGCTGTCCGTCAGCACGCCTGAGGCCTGCGACAAGATGTTCGAGTTGGGCTGTCTATCTGCTGCACCCATTGGTTGCGCGGAAGACTCAAGCGCGGAGCTGAAAAAACTAACATCGCTGCTGGGGGCTGACGCCTCAGGTGTCTTGTAAGTGGCGTTCGAGCTGCCATGCGCTAAACCAAAGACTTCTTTAATTTGCATATAGAACCTAGTACGTAATATGAAGGTTGGCGTGGTTTGCGACAGCGGTTCTCGATAAGCCACCGCTATGTTCCTGGGTGTAATCACCTCCTCGATAAGTGACTCGAGGAGGTGATGTTCTTATCGGTAGTTCTCGGCGACGGCTTTGAGCATCGATGCCTTGCGCGCTTGTCGGTTTTGTTCCGCTGTCTGTAGCTGGTCGGCTTGCGATTGTTGCAATATATCTTCCATGCCTCCGCTCGGGCGACTGTTGGAACCAAGCATGTCTGAAGAGTTGTTATTCATTTGTGGGAAAAAGCTGTTTGGGTAACTTGAGGAAATGCTGGTCATAATTAAATACTCCAAGGGTATGCAGGAATGTTCAAATGGCTCACGGTGCATAGCATCAATACGGATAATAAGGACGTTATCGGTATTCTCAGTACAGTGAGCTACACACTCTGTGGTAGATGGGAATGGAACGGTTCCTGATAACGCAGGCGTAGATAATTCAAATTGTTACGTTATTGGCGTTTGTTGTTGGGTGTCACTTTTGGCAACTATTTCCAGCTGTTTCATCCGGTAGTAGAGTGTGCGTCTGGCAACCCCCAGCTCAACGGCGACGGCCTCCACGTTATAGTCGTGGCGGCGTAACGACTCTTCGATCAGCGACCTTTCGATTTGATGCAAGCGTGCTTTCAGGGTGTTCAACTGCGGTTCTGAGCCAATGGCGTGTTCTGAAAAAGGCGGCAGGCCCAGTACGAAGCGCTTGGCGGTGGAGCGCAGTTCGCGCACGTTGCCCAGCCAGGAGTGACACAGTAATTGCTGGAGCAACGCGCTGGGCGCGCAGAGGGCAGGGCAGTCGAAGTGCTCCGCCTCTTGGCGGATCATGTTGAGGAACATCGGAATAATCCGGTCACGGCGCTCTCGCAGTGGCGGCAGCTTGATACAGACCACGTTCAGGCGAAAATACAAGTCGCGCCTGAATCCCCCTTGCTCGACCATTTCATGCAGCGAGTGCTGCGCAGACGCGATCACCCGCATGTCCACGGGGATAAACCGTGTCGACCCCAAGCGCTCGACGCCCCTGGACTCCAGCACCCTGAGCAGTTTGGCTTGCAGGGCAAGTGGCATGCTGTCTATTTCGTCAAGGTACAAGGTACCCAAGTGTGCTGCTTCGACAAAGCCTGCCCGTGATTGCATGGCACCGGTGTAGGCACCGCTGTTGACGCCAAACAGCTGGCTTTCCGCCAGAGTTTCCGGAATGGCGGCGCAGTTGACGGCAACAAAGTTCCCCCTTCGCCCAGATAAGCGATGTACGCGCAGAGCGAGGGTATCTTTGCCCGTGCCGGTTTCCCCCAGCAAAAGAATATCGATGTTTAACGCCGCGGTATTATTGATAGTGGTTTCAATAGTTGGGCATTCAGTCAGCGGGTCATCTGTTTCAAACGTATGCTGATAGGAGGTCGACATGTTGCTGTTACTCCTATTGTTTACCGCGTCACTCCAGTGGGCGGGGTGTCCTTTCGAATAGGGGCAGTAAAACGGAAATGATCCAGTTTGTCATTAGTGTAAAAAGTGTGATGTAGATGTTTGCCGTGTGCGAAAAATTGAAGTGCGCCCGTTAAAGAATATTCAAGTAAGCGCTACTTGAAATTGCCTCGTTATAAGCCGGAATAATCTTAAAGTTAGCGAGAATTGTGTCTGTATATGCTTTTTCAGAGGGCGTCGTTTAACGTTGCTGCGTGTACTGACAGGGAAAAAGAGTTAATGGATGTTGCTGGAAGGGTATTGCTTAACAGGCAGAACCATCGCCCACAAAAAAGCCGATGCATGGCATCGGCTTTTTGTTTTGCGGCATAGGCCGCAGGTGATGCTTACACGTTAAAACGGAAGTGCATCACGTCGCCATCCTTGACGATGTATTCCTTGCCTTCCAGGCGCCATTTACCGGCTTCCTTGGCACCGGCTTCACCCTTGAACTGGATGAAGTCGTTGTAGGCGATGACTTCGGCGCGGATAAAGCCTTTTTCGAAGTCGGTGTGGATCACACCAGCGGCTTGCGGGGCTGTGGCGCCGACCTTGACGGTCCAGGCGCGTACTTCTTCAACACCGGCGGTGAAGTAGGTCTGCAGGTGCAGCATTTCGTAGCCGGCACGGATCACGCGGTTCAAGCCAGGCTCTTCCAGGCCCAGGGCCTCGAGGAACATGTCTTTCTCTTCGCCGTCTTCCAGCTCGGCAATTTCCGCTTCGATCTTGTTGCACACCGGAACAACGATGGCGCCTTCTTCTTCGGCAATGGCCAGGACCACGTCGAGCAGCGGGTTGTTCTCGAAACCGTCTTCAGCCACGTTGGCGATGTACATCACCGGCTTGGTGGTCAGCAGGTGGAAGCCCTTGATCACGGCCTTTTCGTCGGCGCTCATGCTCTTCATCAGGCTGCGTGCCGGCTTGCCCAGGGTGAAGTGAGCAATCAGCTGCTCCAGCAAGGCTTTCTGGACCACTGCGTCTTTGTCGCCGCCCTTGGCGTTACGCGTGACCTTTTGCAGTTGCTTCTCGCAGCTGTCGAGGTCGGCGAAGATCAGTTCCAGGTCGATGATCTCGATGTCGCGTTTCGGGTCGACGCTGTTGGAAACGTGAATCACGTTCTCGTCTTCAAAGCAGCGGACCACGTGAGCGATGGCATCGGTCTCACGGATGTTGGCGAGGAACTTGTTGCCCAGGCCTTCACCTTTCGAGGCGCCGGCTACCAGGCCTGCGATGTCGACGAACTCCATGGTGGTCGGCAGGATGCGCTTTGGATTCACGATGGCCGCCAGGGCGTCCAGGCGTACGTCGGGCATCGGCACGATACCGGTGTTCGGTTCGATGGTGCAGAAGGGGAAGTTCTCCGCCGCAATACCGGATTTGGTCAGGGCGTTGAACAGGGTGGACTTGCCGACGTTAGGTAGGCCGACGATGCCGCAATTGAATCCCATGGTGTTTCCCCTCGGGTAAAGAGTCAGGCCTTCTGGCTGTGCAGGTTTTTCATCGCACGGTTCCATTCACCGGCGAAGATATCCGGCAGCACGCCGAGGGCAAAATCGATGCTGGCATCGAGTTTTTCCTGTTCGGCGCGTGGCGCACGACCCAGGACGAAATTTGAAACCATACTGGCAACGCCCGGGTGGCCAATGCCAAGCCGCAAGCGGTAAAACGTATTCTGATTGCCCAACTGCGCGATGATGTCGCGCAGGCCATTATGCCCGCCATGGCCGCCGCCTTGCTTGAGCTTGGCAACGCCGGGTGGCAGGTCAAGTTCGTCATGGGCCACCAGGATTTCTTCGGGTTTGATCCGGAAGAAGCCCGCAAGCGCCGCGACAGCCTGGCCGCTGCGGTTCATGTAGGTGGTGGGAATCAACAGACGAACATCCTGACCCTGATGCGAAAAGCGCCCGGTCAGGCCAAAATATTTGCGCTCGGCCGTAAGGTTTACACCTTGGGCGGCGGCGATGCGCTCAACAAAAAGGGCCCCCGCGTTATGCCGGGTCTGTTCGTATTCGGCGCCTGGATTTCCCAGGCCAACGATCAGTTTAATGGCAGTCACGACAGGGGCCCTTCCTTTGGAGTTGTGGATAACATCGCCGTGGGTGCGGCGAAAGTGGACGACAAACGCTTATCAACCGTTAGAGGCCAACTTCGCATTCTCGCCCGCTTTCTCGCTACGTTCCGGTCCGCGATGTTTCCTCAAGCTCCGGCATTACAGAGTAAATTACTCTGCAGCGCCTTCTTCAGCTTCTGGTGCAACGCGTGGAGCGTGTACGTTTGCAACAGCTTTGTCATCACCGTGAGCCAGTGCAACAAACTCAACGCCTTTAGGGGCCTTGAGGTCGGACAGGTGGATGATGTCGCCGATTTCAGCAGCCGACAGGTCGACTTCGATGAACTCAGGCAGGTCTTTCGGCAGGCAGCTAACTTCGATCTCAGCGGTAACGTGCGAGATTTCGCCGCCTTTCTTGATCGGAGCAGCTTCACCAACGAAGTGCACAGGCACGATAGCGGTCAGTTTCTGACCGGCTACTACGCGAACGAAGTCAGCGTGCAGCACGTGGCCTTTAGCTGGGTGACGTTGCAGTGCCTTGATGATGACGTTCTGCTTGGAGCCGCCAACGTTCAGCTCGATGATGTGGCTGTAGGCCGCGTCGTTTTCGAGCAGTTTGGCAACTTCTTTGGCCAGCATGCTGATGGATTCAGGGGCTTTGTCGCCACCGTAAACTACAGCTGGAACCAGGCTTGCGAGACGACGCAGGCGGCGGCTCGCACCTTTCCCCAGGTCGGAACGCAGTTCAGCATTCAAAGTAAAATCGTTCATGTTGTATCTCCAAAATAACCACATTCGCCCTAGCGTTTGCGACCAGCGCTAAAGGCGATATGGGCAAAAAAGCCCCGCCCCAACAGAATGCTGGGGCGGGGCGCTTTTCGTCAGGTTGATGCCTAAGGTGTGACCCTTAACGGAACATCGCGCTGATCGATTCTTCGTTGCTGATGCGGCGAACCGCTTCGGCGACTACCGGTGCGATATCCAGTTGACGGATACGCGAACAGGCTTGAGCTGCAGCGGACAACGGGATGGTGTTGGTCACCACCAGTTCGTCCAGCATTGAGTTCTCGATGTTCTCGATCGCTCGGCCCGACAGCACAGGGTGTGTGCAGTAGGCGAAGACTTTTGCTGCACCGTGCTCTTTCAAGGCTTTCGCCGCGTGGCACAGGGTGCCGGCGGTGTCGACCATGTCATCAACCAGAATACAGGTACGCCCTTCGACATCACCGATGATATGCATCACTTCAGAGTGATTGGCTTTCTCACGGCGTTTGTCGATGATCCCGAGATCAACGCCCAGGGATTTGGCAACAGCCCGTGCACGCACGACGCCACCAATGTCCGGGGACACGATCATCAGGTTTTCAAAGCGCTGGTCTTCGATGTCATCCACCAGAACGGGGGAGCCGTAGATGTTATCTACCGGAATATCGAAGAACCCCTGGATTTGGTCAGCGTGCAGGTCAACCGTGAGAACACGGTCGATACCTACCACGGTCAGCATGTCAGCAACGACTTTCGCGCTGATAGCTACACGTGCGGAACGCGGACGGCGATCCTGACGGGCATAACCAAAGTAAGGGATTACAGCTGTGATTCGAGTCGCTGAGGAGCGGCGGAAGGCATCAGCCATCACGACGAGTTCCATCAGGTTATCGTTGGTCGGAGCGCAAGTCGGCTGAATAATGAAGACGTCTTTACCGCGGACGTTTTCATTGATCTCGGCTGTAATTTCGCCGTCGGAGAATTTACCGACAGAGATGTCACCGAGAGGGATATGCAGCTGACGTACAACACGCCGAGCCAGATCGGGGTTGGCATTCCCCGTAAAGACCATCATCTTGGACACGCGCAGTACCTAGAGGCTGAGGGTAACCTGGATGAGTATAGAAAATGGCAGGGGCGGCTGGATTCGAACCAACGCATGGCAGGATCAAAACCTGCTGCCTTACCGCTTGGCGACGCCCCTGTATCTGTTGCAACGAGTACCCAGTACTCGGTTCCTTTAGAGCAGACTTTGCAGCTTGCGATGCAACATCGAAACGTTGCTTCCCTTTGCTACAAACCCTGTAAGGGTCTCTGTAAGAAGGGCCGAGACTTTATCAGCTTCAGCTTTGCTTGGGAAGCCCCCAAACACACAACTTCCAGTTCCGGTTAATTTTGCTTCGGTAAAATTACCTAACAAATTCAAAGCGTTACGTACATCTGGATAACGCCTTGCTACAACCGGTAAGCAGTCATTTCGACTGTTTCCCTTGGGAACGGGGCGCACTTTAATGGGAGGAGAGTTACGTGTCAACAGTGGATCTGAAAAAATTTCTGCTGTACTTACAGATACTTGCGGAACAAGCACGACATACCACGGCTCTTCGGGGTCTACAGGGGTGAGTTTCTCCCCCACGCCCTCGGCAAAAGCGGCGTGCCCACGCACGAAAACCGGGACGTCCGCACCCAGTGTCAGGCCCAGCGCCGCCAGGCGATCGTGGTCCCAAGCCAGTTGCCACAAGTGATTCAAGCCGAGCAACGTCGTCGCGGCATTCGAGCTGCCGCCACCGATGCCGCCGCCCATGGGCAGGATTTTTTCGATCCAGATATCGATGCCCAATGGGCAACCGGATTGTTCCTGAAGTTTTTTCGCGGCCCTCACAATCAGGTTGCTGTCGTGAGGCACGCCTTCGAATTCGGTGTGCAGTTGAATCACGCCGTCATCGCGAACGGCGAAAGTCAGCTCATCGCCGTAGTCGAGAAACTGAAAAATAGTCTGCAACTCGTGATAGCCGTCTTCACGGCGACCGAGAATGTGCAGCATCAAATTCAGTTTGGCCGGGGAGGGCAGGGTCAGCCGTTGCGTGGTCATGTCACTGCCCCAGCTTGCGCGGTTGCCAGTCCTTGATCACCAGCGTGACGTCAAGGTCGGTGCCATGCAGCTTGATGCGCTCAGGCAGCCAGTAACCGTTCTGTTGCACATAGCTCAGGTACTCGACCTGCCAGCCATCCTGCTCCAGCGATGCCAGGCGGCTGTCGCCATTGAGGCTCAGGCGGCTTTTGCTGTCGGGTGCGGGAAGGCCGCGCACCCACCACACCAGATGCGATACGGGGAGTTTCCAGCCCATCTGTTCTTCCAGCAGGGCTTCCGGCGTCGGGGCCTCAAAGCGGCCCTGGTTGGCCACTTCCAGGCTGACCTGGCCCGGTCGGCCGGTCAGGCGCGCGGCACCACGGCCCAGCGGGCCAGACAGGCGAATATCGTAGTAGTCCTGGCGTTGCAGCCAGAACAAGGTGCCGCTGCCCGAATCCTTCGGCGCACGAATACCGACCTTGCCTTCAATCTGCCAGCCATCGAGGCTGCTCAGTTGATCCTTGTGCTGCTGCCATTGCGCCGGGTTGCCCGGGCCTTCGACAGATTCACGGGTGCCAAGGCCCGAACAGCCGGCGAGCAGGGCGATAAAGCTGAAAACGATGACGTGGCGCAAAAACATAGAATTAAAGGGTCTCGGATCCGGTCAGGCGCTTGATGGTGCTGCGCAGGATTGGGCTTTCGGGCTGTTCCTTGAGGAACTTCTCCCAGATTTGTCGCGCTTCACGCTGCTTGCCATTGGCCCAGAGCACTTCGCCCAGGTGCGCGGCCACTTCCTGGTCGGGGAAGCGCTCCAGCGCCTGGCGCAGCAAGCGTTCGGCTTCATCCAGGTTGCCCAGGCGGTAATTCACCCAGCCGAGGCTGTCGAGTACGGCCGGGTCTTCCGGGTTCAGCTGGTGAGCCTTTTCAATCAGCTCCTTGGCTTCGGCGTAACGCGTTGTACGGTCGGACAAGGTGTAACCCAGGGCGTTCAGTGCCATGGCGTTGTCCGGGTCACGCTTGATGATCAGGCGCAGGTCTTTTTCCATCTGCGCCAGGTCATTGCGTTTTTCCGCCTGCATGGCGCGGGTGTACAGCAGGTTCAGGTCGTCGGGGTATTGCAGCAGGGCTTGCTGGAGGATTTTCCAGGCGCGGTCGCCCTGCTTGTTGGCCGACAAGGTCTCGGCCTGGATCAGGTACAGCTGAATCGCGTAGTCCGGTTCGGCATCCCGTGCGGCAGCCAGGCGTTTTTCCGCCTCGTCGGTGCGGCCGTTGTTCATCAGGATGTCGGCCTGGCGCAGTTGCGCCGGCAGGTAATCATTGCCGGGGCCGACCTGGGCGTATTCAAGCAGCGCGGCCTGCGGGTCGTTGCGCTCTTCAGCGATACGGCCCAGGTTCAAGTGCGCTGAATCCACGTGGCTGTCGCGGGCGATCAAGTCTTCCAGGTAACCCTTGGCCTCATCCCATGCCTTGGCTTCCAGGCACACCAGCGCCAGGGAATAACGCAGTTCATCATCGTCCGGGTATTGCTGGACGAGGTTGGCGAACTGCACCTTGGCGTCTTCCATGCGGTCCTGTTCAACCAGCATGCGCGCATAGGTCAGCAGCAAGCGCTTGTCGCCCGGGTACTTCTTGATGCTTTTTTCCAGCAGGGGAATCGCTTCCTTGCCGCGATTGAGGTTTTGCAGCAGGCGGGCACGCAGCAGGATCGGCGCGATTTCGCCATCCTCCGGCGGGTGTTGCTCCAGCAGCTTCAGGGCTGCCTCGGGCTCATCGTCCTGTTGCAGCAACAGCGCCTTGCCGAAAATCAGCTGGCTGTTGTTCGGGTGTTTTTGCAGCAGGCGGTCGAAACTCTTCATCAGGCCGTTGCGGGTGTCCTGATCGGTGTCGGCAGCCGACAGCGCGAGAAAGTCGAAATGCGTGTCGCCCTTGCCCTGCAGAACCTTCTCCATATACACCATGGAGTCGTCATAGCGCCCGGCGCGCGCCAGCTGAATTGCCGCCGCACGTTGCGCCTCGAGATCGTCCGGGGCGTTTTTCGCCCAGATCAGCGAGGAATCCAGGGCCGCCTGATCGGCGCCCAGGTACTCGGCGATGCGAAACGCCCGCTCCGAAATCCCCGGATCCTGGGTATTAATGGCCTGGGTCACGTAGTTATCCAGGGCAATGTCGAAACGATTGCGCTGGCCGGCCAGCTCCGCGCTCAACAGACTGAAGATCGTCTCTTCACTGAACGAGGAATAAACCTTGGGCTTTTCAGGGGCGGGGGTGCTGTCTTCTACCGGCGGCGTACCGTCCGGCGACACGGGTGCCATGGCCTGGCAGCCGCTGAGGAAGACAAAAGCAAGGAGCAACGCGGAAGATCTATTCATATAGGAAGAGGACGACTAACCTGCGGTCGGATCATCATGACACAAGCCTTCGGCCAAACATAACCGTGTAGGAGCGAGCTTGCTCGCGAAGAACCAGAGGACAACGCGTTTTATCCCGTAAGCCAGCGTTATCGTTTACGACCATCGCGAGCAAGCTCGCTCCTACAGATGGCCTTTATAGGCGTAAGCTACTAGGACAATAGCCTACGGTGGTTGTTCTGAATCATTCGAAGTAGGACAATTGTCGGCTTCCCGACATCATCAGCGATATTGAATGGCCTTCCTTGCACTCGGTATTAACCACAAGACTGCTTCTGTAGACGTGCGCGAGCGCGTGGCTTTTACGCCCGAGCAGTTGGTTGAGGCCTTGCAGCAGCTCTGCCGGCTCACCGACAGTCGCGAAGCTGCGATCCTTTCGACCTGTAATCGCAGCGAGCTCTATATAGAGCAGGAACATCTCTCAGCGGATGTGGTGCTGCGCTGGCTGGCCGATTACCACCATTTGAGCCTCGATGAGCTGCGCCAAAGCTCATATGTGCACGAAGAGGATGCGGCAGTTCGTCACATGATGCGCGTCGCTTCCGGGCTGGATTCGCTGGTGTTGGGCGAACCGCAGATTCTCGGCCAGATGAAATCGGCCTACGCCGTGGCCCGCGAGGCCGGGACCATCGGCCCGTTGCTGGGGCGCTTGTTCCAGGCCACCTTCAATTCTGCCAAGCAAGTGCGCACCGACACCGCCATCGGTGAAAACCCGGTGTCCGTGGCGTTTGCCGCGGTCAGCCTGGCCAAACAGATTTTCAGTGACTTGCAACGCAGCCAGGCCCTGCTGATCGGCGCCGGCGAGACCATCACCCTGGTCGCCCGTCACCTGCATGAACTGGGCGTGAAGCGCATCGTCGTCGCCAACCGTACCCTGGAACGCGCCAGCATCCTGGCCGAGCAGTTCGGTGCCCATGCGGTGTTGCTTTCCGACATCCCGGCCGAACTGGTGCGCAGCGATATCGTCATCAGCTCCACCGCCAGCCAGTTGCCGATCCTCGGTAAAGGCGCGGTGGAAAGCGCCCTTAAACTGCGCAAGCACAAGCCGATCTTTATGGTGGATATCGCGGTTCCCCGGGATATCGAGCCTGAAGTTGGCGAGTTGGACGACGTTTACCTCTACAGTGTCGACGACCTGCACGAAGTGGTCGCCGAAAACCTCAAGAGTCGCCAGGGTGCTGCCCAGGCCGCCGAGGAAATGGTCAGCACCGGCGCCGACGATTTCATGGTGCGCCTGCGTGAATTGGCGGCGGTAGACGTGCTCAAGGCCTACCGTCAGCAAGGCGAACGCCTGCGCGACGAGGAATTGATCAAGGCCCAGCGTATGCTCGCCAACGGCAGCAGCGCCGAAGACGTGCTGATGCAACTGGCGCGCGGCCTGACCAACAAATTGCTGCACGCTCCCAGTGTTCAGTTGAAAAAGCTTACCGCTGAAGGCCGCCTCGATGCGCTGGCCATGGCCCAGGAACTCTTTGCCCTCGGTGAGGGCGCGACAGAAAGCTCTTCGGATAAAAAACCGCAATGAAAGCGTCACTGCTCAATAAACTGGACGTCCTTCAGGACCGTTTCGAAGAACTGACCGCCTTGCTTGGCGATGGCGAGGTCATCTGCGATCAAACCAAGTTCCGCACCTATTCCAAGGAATACGCGGAAGTTGAACCGATTGTGCGCACCTATACCCAGTTGCTCAGGGTTCAGGCCGACCTCGAAGGCGCCCAGGCGCTGCTCAAGGACAGCGACCCGGACATGCGCGAAATGGCCGTTGAAGAAGTGCGTGAAGCCAAGGACAAGCTGATCGACCTGGAAGGCGACCTGCAACGCATGCTGCTGCCCAAGGACCCCAACGACGGGCGCAACGTGTTCCTCGAAATCCGCGCCGGCACCGGCGGTGACGAGGCGGCGATTTTCTCCGGCGACCTGTTCCGCATGTATTCGCGCTATGCCGAACGTCGTGGCTGGCGCGTCGAGATCCTGTCCGAGAACATCGGTGAGCACGGCGGCTATAAAGAAGTCATCGCCCGGGTTGAAGGCGAGAATGTCTACGGCAAGCTGAAGTTCGAGTCTGGCGTGCACCGTGTGCAGCGGGTTCCGGCGACGGAATCCCAGGGCCGTATCCACACCTCGGCGTGCACCGTGGCCGTGTTGCCCGAGCCGGACGAGCAGGAAGCCATCGAGATCAACCCGGCAGACCTGCGGGTCGACACCTACCGCTCATCGGGTGCGGGTGGCCAGCACGTCAACAAGACTGACTCCGCGATTCGTATCACTCACTTGCCTTCGGGCATCGTGGTGGAGTGCCAGGAAGAACGTTCCCAGCACAAGAACCGTGCGCGGGCCATGTCCTGGCTGTCGGCCAAGCTCAACGACCAGCAGACCAGCGCCGCCGCCAATGCAATTGCCAGCGAGCGCAAGTTGCTGGTGGGTTCGGGCGACCGTTCCGAGCGTATCCGTACGTACAACTTTGCCCAGGGCCGGGTCACCGACCACCGCGTCAACCTGACGCTGTACTCCCTGGACGAAATTCTTGCCGGTGGCGTTGATGCGGTCATCGAGCCGTTGTTGGCCGAATACCAGGCCGACCAGCTTGCGGCGATAGGTGAATAAATGACCATTATTGCCAGCCTGCTGCGCGCCGCCGACCTCCCGGACTCGCCCACTGCGCGCCTGGACGTGGAATTGTTGCTGGCCGCTGCCTTGGGCAAGTCCCGCAGCTACCTGCACACCTGGCCAGAAAAAATCGTCAGCAGCGAAGCCGCACTGACCTTTGCCGACTACCTGCAACGCCGCCGCACCGGCGAGCCCGTGGCCTACATCCTTGGCCAGCAAGGTTTCTGGAAGCTCGACCTGGAGGTGGCTCCGCACACGCTGATCCCTCGTCCGGAAACCGAGATGCTGGTGGAGGCCGCCCTGGAATTGCTGCCGGCCACGCCTGCCAAAGTCCTCGACCTGGGCACCGGCAGCGGCGCGATTGCCCTGGCCCTGGCCAGCGAACGCCCGGCCTGGCAAGTGACGGCCGTCGACCGCGTGCTGGAAGCCGTGGCCCTGGCCGAACGCAACCGCCAGCGCCTGCACCTCAATAACGCCACGGTGCTGAACAGCCATTGGTTCAGCGCCCTCGAAGGCCATACCTACAACCTGATCATCAGCAACCCACCGTATATAGCCGACACCGACCCTCACCTGGTGGCCGGTGATGTGCGCTTTGAGCCGGCCAGTGCACTGGTGGCCGGGCACGACGGCCTGGACGACCTGCGGCTGATCATCGCCCAGGCGCCTGCGCACCTCGACGCTGCAGGCTGGTTGTTGCTGGAACACGGTTACGACCAGGCACCGGCGGTACGCGACCTGCTGCTGGGCGAGGGCTTCGAAGACGTCCACAGCCGCATCGACCTGGGCGGCCACGAACGCATCACCCTGGGGCGCCGCCCGTGATGAATGATCAGGAGCTGTTGCGCTATAGCCGACAGATTCTGTTGCAGCATGTCGACATCGAAGGCCAGTTGCGCCTCAAAAGCAGCCGCGCGCTGATCGTCGGGCTCGGTGGCCTCGGTTCGCCGGTGGCGCTGTACCTGGCGGCGGCAGGTGTGGGTGAGTTGCATTTGGCGGATTTCGACACCGTCGACCTGACCAACCTGCAACGCCAGATCATCCATGACACCGACAGCGTCGGCCTGAGCAAGGTCGACTCGGCGATTCGCCGCCTGAGCGCGATCAATCCTGAAATTCTGCTGCTCGCCCATCGCAGCGCGCTGGATGCCGATTCCCTCGCGGCCGCCGTGGCGGCAATCGATGTGGTGCTCGATTGCAGCGACAACTTCTCCACCCGCGAGGCGGTCAACGCTGCGTGTGTCGCTGCCGGCAAGCCGCTGGTCAGCGGCGCGGCGATTCGCCTCGAAGGCCAGTTGTCGGTGTTTGACCCGCGCCGCGCCGAAAGCCCCTGCTACCACTGTTTATATGGGCATGGCAGCGAGGCCGAACTGACCTGCAGCGAAGCCGGCGTCATCGGCCCGCTGGTGGGGTTGGTCGGCAGCCTGCAAGCCCTGGAAGCCTTGAAGTTGCTGGCCGGTTTCGGCGAGCCGCTGGTAGGAAGGCTGTTGTTGATTGACGCGCTGACCACGCGGTTCCGTGAGCTGCGGGTCAAGCGCGACCCCGGTTGCAGTGTGTGCGGTAGCCAACATGGTTAAGGACGCGCCGATTGGTGTGTTCGACTCCGGTGTCGGCGGCCTGTCGGTGCTGGACGAAATCCAGCGCCTGCTGCCACGTGAGTCGTTGCTGTACGTGGCAGATTGCGGGCACATCCCCTACGGCGAGAAAACCCCGGCATTCATCCTTGATCGCTCGCGACGAGTGGCGCAGTTTTTCCGTGAGAAGGGCGCCAAAGCCTTTGTTATTGCCTGCAATACGGCGACTGTTGCGGCGGTCGCTGACTTGCGCCAGGACTACCCCGACTGGCCGCTGGTAGGCATGGAGCCTGCCGTTAAACCCGCCGCCGCCGCGACCCGCAGTGGCGTGGTCGGCGTGCTGGCAACCACCGGCACCCTGCAAAGCGCCAAGTTCGCTGCCTTGCTCGACCGCTTTGCCACCGATGTACGGGTGATCACCCAGCCATGCCCTGGCCTGGTGGAGTTGATCGAGACCGGCGACCTGGGCAGCCCGGCCCTGCGCCTGTTATTGCAACGCTACGTCGAACCGCTGATTGCCGCCGGTTGCGACACCATCATCCTTGGCTGTACCCACTATCCCTTCCTCAAGCCATTACTCGCCGAGATGCTCGCGCCGACGATCATTTTGATCGATACCGGTGCGGCAGTAGCGCGTCAATTGCAGCGCCTTTTGAGTGATCGCGAACTGCTGGCCACCGGTAATCCGCAGCCTGCTCAGTTCTGGACCAGCGGCGATCCACAGCATCTAAGAAATATCCTACCGACCCTATGGAAATCTCCTGGCGTTGTGCGTAGTTTTGGCGTGTGAAAAAAACGTGAAATAACGCGTTTATCCGCTGAACTTCTGGCTACGCGGCAGCTTCTATAGCAAGTTAGCCGGTACAAAATCATACAACTTCGTTCGGAAAGGATGTTTCTTATGAAGCGCTTATTCTGTTTGGCTGCGATTGCGGCCGCAATGTTGGGGCACTCTTTTACAGCACAGGCGGCGGGCCTGGAGTTTGGAGTGGGGAGCACGAGCGATTCGACCATGACTTATCGGTTGGGGTTGACCTCGGATTGGGACAAAAGCTGGTGGCAGAGCAGCACCGGTCGCCTGACAGGGTACTGGAGCGGTGCCTATACCTATTGGGAAGGTGACGAGCGCGCGGGGGCCAGCAGCCTGTCGTTCGCGCCGGTATTTGTGTATGAATTTGCCGGGGAAAAGGTAAAGCCGTACATCGAAGCGGGGATTGGCGTGGCGGTGTTCTCGCGCACACGTCTTGAAGACAACAACATCGGCCAGGCTTTCCAGTTTGAAGACCGACTGGGCTTTGGCCTGCGCTTTGCCGGCGGGCATGAGGTGGGCATTCGGGCCACCCATTATTCCAATGCCGGGATCAGCAGCAATAACGATGGTGTCGAGAGCTATTCGCTGCACTACACGATGCCGCTGTAACTCTCAAGAACACCGCAAACCCCCTGTAGGAGCTGGCTTGCCAGCGGTGCAGGCACCTCGGTGCATCAGTTACACCGAGTTGATGCTATCGCCGGCAAGCCAGCTCCCACAGTTGATCTATATCGGTTTCAAAATCAGCGATATACCGTCGCAATCCCCTGGCGCTCGTCAATACACTCCGGCGCGCCCATCTCGAATTCCCGGCAGATCAGCGGCCGCTTCTCGTAAATCGTGCACATCATCGTGTCGCGATCCAGCGCCGCGCACCAACCGTCATCCAGGCGCAGCATGACTTCGCCGCCCCAATCGTCGGTATCGATAAAGCGATCAGGCACGCCGGTATCGGTGATCAGCATCACTTCCAACTGGCAGCAGCACGCGGCGCAGGTGGAACAGGTGACGGCGGGTTCGGCGATTTGTGTGTGGGGGATGTTGGTCATAGGCGCGCAGTGTAAGGCAAGCGGCTTACGCGTGTGTGAAAGGCCTGACGGACGTCAGTGTGACAACTGCCTGGCAACCCAGTGCAGCAAGGGGAATATCATCCCCCAGAGTAACGCCAGGCCGATGAAGGTCGGCACGGTGGCGTAGCCGAAACTGACGCCGGCCAATTGGCTGCCCGCGTAATAAGACAGCGGCCCGCCCACTGCGCCCAACAGACTGGCGCGCCACCAGGGCTGTGCGCTCCAGGCCAGGCAATGGCGCAGCGTGGTCGCCAGCAATGCCCACAACAGGATCAGCCACAAAGGCGCCAGCGGCCCGGGCAGGCTGAAATGGAACACCCCAAATGCGCGCAGTGAAGTGTCGATCACTGTGCCTAAAAGGGTGACCGCAAGCATCACCTGGCCCTCCTCTGACCACGAACTTATCCACAGCAGATGGACCGCCAGCACGGCCAATCCTACCAACAGCCACAGGCTATCGCCGCCCAGCACACAGGCAAACCAGCCGCACTGGAACAGCACGGCATTCGCCAGCGGTTTAAGCATCAAAGCGCCCGAGCAACGGTTGGGTCAGCGCCGCCGGCTTGGCCAGGAGCATTTGCGCGGTGCCGATGGTGCGCTCCATAAAGCCGCCTTCGCAGTAGCACAGGTAAAACTCCCACAGCCGCAGGAAGTATTCGTCGTAGCCCATTTCTGTCAGGCGGCCATGGGCGCGGCGAAAGTTCTCGTGCCACAGGCGCAGGGTTCGCGCGTAGTGCAGGCCGAAATCCTCCATGTGCAGCAGGTTCATGTCGGTGTCGCGGCTGATCACCTCCAGCATCTTCTGCACGCAGGGCAGGGCGCCGCCGGGGAAGATGTAGCGCTGGATGAAATCCACACTGTTCTTGGCCTGCTCGTAGCGCTGCTCACGAATGGTGATGGCTTGCAGCAACATCAGGCCGTTGCCCTTGAGCAACTGCGCACACTGTTTGAAATAGGTGGGGAGGAAGCGATGGCCCACCGCTTCGATCATCTCGATCGATACCAGCTTGTCGTATTGCCCGGTCAGGTCGCGGTAGTCCTCCAGCAGCAGCGTCACCTGATTCTGCAAACCCAGGGCCTCGATGCGTTTTTCGGTGTAGGCAAACTGTTCCTTGGACAAGGTGGTGGTGGTGACCTTGCAGCCATACTGCTGCGCCGCGTAAATCGCCATGCTGCCCCAGCCGGTGCCGATTTCCAGCAGGTGGTCCGACGGTTTCAGTGCGAGTTTCTGGCAGATGCGCTCCAGCTTGTTCAGCTGCGCCTGTTCCAGGGTGTCATCGGCGGTAAGGAACTGCGCCGCCGAATACATCATGGTCGGGTCGAGGAATTCTTCGAACAGGTCATTACCCAGGTCGTAGTGGGCGGCGATGTTTTTCTGCGACCCCTTGCGCGTATTGCGGTTGAGCCAGTGCAGGCCCTGGGTGAGGGGCCGTGCCAGTTTGGCCAGGCCGCCTTCGAGTGCATCCAGCACGTCGAGGTTGCTGACCATCACGCGCACTACGGCGGTCAGGTCCGGGCTGCTCCAGTAACCATGGATAAATGCCTCGCCCGCGCCGATGGAACCGTTGGCCGCCACCAGGCCCCACACGGCGGAGTCGAGTATCTGGATTTCCCCCAGCAGGTGCGCTTCCCGTGCGCCGAAGACTTGCCGTTCGCCATCCTCGACCACCACCAACTGGCCGTGGCGCAATTGGCCGAGCTGGCGCAACACCGCTTTGCGCAGCAGCGCAGCGGTCATGCCGTTGACGTTCAAGCGGTTGGATTTGACCGATAAGCTAGGGGATTTCATGGCGGCGATCCTTGGTATACCCGACTGCGGTGCGAGAGGCGCCTTCGGCGGCGTGATGGGGAAAAATCGGCGTGCGTTTAAGCAGCAGGCGCAAGGCCTGCCAGTAAATTGCGAGGCAGGTCTTGGCGGTCATCCACGGGAAGCGCCACAGGTAGCGGTGCAGGCTGGCGCGGTTCAAGGCTTCGCGTTGCAGGCTTAACGTGGCGTCGAAGACTTTCAGCTCGCCCTGCCAGTCGGCCATGTGCACGCCGAGTTTGGCGGCGGGCGGGCTGAAGCTCATGCGGTATTCGAGGTCGCGGGGCAAAAACGGCGAGACATGAAACGCCTTGGCCACGGCGAAGTGCTGATGCTCGCCGGCAGGCAACGCCTGGGCCGGCAGCACGTAGTGATAGCGCTCGCGCCACGGGGTGTTGGTCACTTCACAGAGAATCGCGGCCAGCGTTCCATCGGCCTCGAAACAGTAGAAGAAACTCACCGGGTTAAAGGCCAGGCCCCAACTGCGGGCCTGGGTCAGCAGGCAGATTACGCCCGAGGGGATGCGCCCCAGGGCCTTGCCAACTTCTTGGCGTACGGCATCGGTCAAACTCATGCCGTGACGGGTAAATTCACGCAGGTAGTCCTGCTGGCGAAACGCGAACGGCGCCCAGCGGTCGCCCGCCAGTGGCGACAAGCCGAACACTTCGTTTTGTTCGCTGAGGTCCAGGTACAAAAGGCCGATCCGGTAGCGGAAGGCATGGCCCTTGGGCACAAACCGCCGGTGGGCGATCCAGCCGCTGTACAGGGCGCTGTTCACAGGACTTCCCCGAACGCCTTGGCCACGCGCAACGCGCTGACCACGCCGTCTTCGTGAAAACCGTTGGCCCAATAGGCGCCGCAATAATAGGTGTGCTGCGCGCCATGCAATTCTTCCCAGCGCGCTTGCGCGGCCACGGCGGCCAGGCTGTATTGCGGGTGGGCGTAGGTGTAGCGGGCCAGGACTTTGAGCGGGTTGATCATCGCCGTCTGGTTCAGGCTCACGCAAAAAGTGGTGGCGCTGTCGATGCCTTGCAGGATGTTCATGTCGTAGGTCACGGCGGCCTGTTTTTGCGCACTGCCGTCCAGGCGGTAATTCCAGCTGGCCCAGGCCAGTTTGCGGTCGGGCAGTAACCGGGTGTCGGTGTGCAGCACTACGTCGTTGTCGGCATAGGGCAGGGCGCCGAGGATCTGCTGCTCGGCCAGGCTTGCATCACCCAGCAGTGCCAGCGCTTGGTCGCTGTGGCAAGCGAACACCACTTTATCGAATGGCTCACTGCCGGCGGCGCTGTGGACAACTGCACCGATGGGGGTGCGCTCAACCCGGGTGACCGGGCAATTGAGGCGAATCTTTTCGCGAAACGAGGCGGTCAGCGGCGCGATATATTGGCCGGAACCGCCTTCGATCACGCACCACTGCGGCCGGTTGCTCACCGACAACAAACCGTGGTTCTTGAAGAACCGCACAAAGAATTGCAGGGGAAAGCCAAGCATGTCCGAAAGCGACATCGACCAGATCGCCGCACCCATCGGCACGATGTAATGCTGGATAAACCGCTGGCCGTAGCCGCCGGCCTGCAGGTACTCGCCCAGGGTCATTTCGGCGCTGATGCGTTGCTCTTGCAGGTCCAGCGGCGCCTGGCGGTTGAAACGCAGGATGTCGCGCAACATGCCCCAGAACCCCGGCGACAGGATATTGCGACGCTGGGCGAACAGGCTGTTGAGGTTGTTGCCGTTGTACTCGAACCCGGCGCCCGGGTCGCACACCGAAAAGCTCATCTCGGTGGGCTTGAACTTCACGCCGATCTGCCCCAGCAGCTTGATGAAGTTGGGGTAGGTCCAGTTGTTGAATACGATAAAACCGGTGTCTACCGCATAGCCTTTGCCATCAACCGTGACATTCACCGTGTGGGTGTGCCCGCCGATGCGATCACCGGCTTCGAACAGGGTGATGTCGTGGCGGCGACTGAGCAGATAGGCGCTGGTCAGCCCGGCAATGCCGCTGCCGATAATGGCGATCTTCACAGGTCGTCCTTCTTCGGCGGCGGGCTACGCAGCATGCGTTTGCCGATGATCAGCTTGGCGCGGTTCGGCAGTTTCGACAGCGGCCACATCGCGGCAATGAACAGGGCGGGGAAGGCAATTTCCAATGGGCGGGTTTGCAGCTTGGCGAAAATATGCCGTGCGGCCTTGTCCGCCGGCCAGCTCAAGGGCATGGGGAAATCGTTGCGTGCGGTCAGCGGCGTATCGACAAACCCCGGGCTGACCACGGTCACGTCAATGCCTTCGGGCGACAGGTCGATGCGCAGGGATTCGAACAAGTAACGCAGGCCTGCCTTGGAGGCGCCATAGGCTTCTGCCCTGGGCATCGGCAGGTAGGTCACGGCGCTGGCAACGCCGACCAGGTGAGGTGTATGACCTGCGCGCAACAGCGGCAGGGCGGCCTCGATGCAGTAACTGCTGGCCAGCAGGTTGGTGCGTACTACGTGTTCGATGATCGAGGAATCGAACTGCCGGACGTCCACGTATTCGCAGGTGCCGGCGTTAAGAATTACGGTGTCCAGCGAGCCCCAGGCCGCGGCGATATGCTCGCCGATTTCGCGCACGGTCTGGCTGTTGGTCAGGTCGCCTGCCACCACCAGCACTTGCCCGGGGTACGCCTGCGCGAGCTCGTCCAGCGGCGCTTTGGAGCGGGAGCTGACGGCCACATGGGCGCCGCTGCCGAGCAGCGCCTTGGCCAGCTCGGCACCGATGCCACTGCTGGCGCCGGTCAACCAATAACGCCGTGGAGGTGTAAGGCTCATCCCATTCTCCTTTTCAGCCAACTGACCACGCCGCCGAGGACCGGCACGTGTTCGTACAGCAATGCACCTGCGTCGAAATAATCCCGGTGGCAATACACCTTGTCGCGCCACAGCAAGTGCGAACAGCCTTCGACGCGAATCACCTCACCCTTGGCCAGGCGCGGGTGGCAGAAGCTCATTTTCCAGCGCAGGTAACCTTCGCCTTCTGCCACCTCGTCGAAACCGTGGAAGTCGAAGCGCAACTGGGTGACGTTGTCGTACAGCTCGGCGAAGTAGCGGTGCAGCGCCGGTAACCCGTGCACCTCGTGCAGCGGGTCGGTGAAGCTGATGTCCTGGCTGTACAGGCTGTCGAGCAGGTGCAGGTTGTGTTTGTCCACACTGGCAAAAGCTTGGGCAAACCTGCGCAGGAAATCACTCATGGCTGCCTCCGGCTGCCTGGCGTGAAGGCAGGCTGCGGAAGGCGGCGAGGGCGCGCTCGCGAGACTTTTTCAGGTCGACAATAGGACGAGGATAGTCGGCCACGCCAAACAGGCCGCCCATGGCGTCGGGGTTGTGTACTTCTTTTTTGTTCAATGCCGCCAGTTGCGGCAGCCAGTGCTTGATGAATACGCCTTCGCCGTCGAATTTTTCCGACTGGCTCAAGGGGCTGAAAATTCGGAAATACGGTGCCGAATCGGTGCCGGTGGAGGAGCTCCACTGCCAGCCGCCGTTGTTGGCCGCCAGGTCGCCGTCGATCAGGTGGCGCATGAAAAAGCGCTCGCCCTCACGCCAGTCGATCAGCAGGTTTTTGGTCAGGAACATCGCCACCACCATGCGCAGGCGGTTGTGCATCCAGCCGGTTTCCAGCAATTGGCGCATGGCCGCATCGATAATCGGCAGGCCGGTGCGTGCTTCCTGCCAGGCCTTCAGGTCCTGCGGGCTGTGGCGCCAGGCCACGGCTTCGGTCTCCGGGCGGAACGCGCGATGGCGCGAGACCCGTGGGTAGCCCACCAGAATATGCTTGTAGAACTCGCGCCACAGCAGCTCGTTGATCCAGGTGATGGTGCCCACATCGCCGCTTTCGAATTCACCCTGGTTGCTTTGCAGCGCGGCGTGCAGGCATTGGCGCGGCGAGACCACGCCCGCGGCGAGGTAGGCTGACAGCTGGCTGGTACCAGGTTTGGCCGGGAAGTCGCGTTCGTCCTTGTAGTAGCTGATTTGTGCATCGGCAAACTGGTCGAGACGGTGCCGGGCCTCGGTTTCGCCGGCAGGCCACAGGGCACGCAAGGCTTCGCTCGGCGTGGCAAAACCGTCGACGTGAGCCGGGACCGGGTCGCTTTTGAGTGTGAGCGGCGCTTGTGACTTGGGGGTCGCGACCAGGCGCGGCAAGGCGCTGTGCAGGCGGTTGTAGCAGACCTTGCGGAACTGGCTGAACACCTGGAAATACGTACCGGTCTTGGTCAGGACGCTGCCGGGCTGGAAAAACAATTGGTCCAGGTAACGGTGGAACGTTATGCCCTTGCCTTCGAGGGCCAGGGCCACGGCGGCGTCGCGCTGGTCTTCGTGGATACCGTATTCGTCATTGACGTGCACCGATTCGATCGACAATTGCTCGCACAGGTCAGCGAGAACCTGCGGTGCCTCATCCCAGGTCGAGGCATGGCGGATCAATAATGGGATGTTCAACTCGCCCAGTGCCACGCTCAGGCTATTGAGGTTGCGCAGCCAGAAGTCGATTTTGCACGGCGCGTCATCGTGGGCCAGCCATTGCTGCGGGCTGATCAGGTAGACAGCCGCTGTCGGGCCGCGCTGTGCGGCGGCGGCGAGGGCGGTGTTGTCGTGTAGGCGCAGGTCGGTGCGCAACCAGATCAAGTGCATTTAAATAAGTCCATGCTGGATCAGAGCCTGATGGGCCGACAATGGGTCTTCGGCCAGGAGCAATTCAGGAATGTCTTGGGTTAATACGGTCAGCTCGGCCTGGTGGATGCATACCGTTGGTCCGGTTATCAGCTTTGGGCAACTGAAGCCGCTCAACAGTTTGCCCAGCGCCGGCACCTGGAGTGCCTTGCTCGAATACAGCAGTACCGCGCGCGGTTGCAGGTGTTCGACAGCCAGGGCCAGTTCGCCGGCCGGCAATGGCCAGTCGAAGACCTCCACCGGGCAATCGGCACTGCTGGCCAGCCAGGCGGTAAGCCACAAATGCGGCTCCAGTGGCAGGTCGGAGTGGTTGATCAGCAGAAGCGGCGCGCCGTTGAGCTGGCGGTTGTTGTGGTACATCCGCGCACCGAACTTGCTGCGCAGCCAGGAATAGAAAAACACCCGCTCCATCTGTGCGCCGAACTGGCCTTGCCAGCGCAGTTCAAGCTCCTTGAGCAACGGCAGCAAAAGCTGCTCGCACAAGGTGCGCGGCGGGTACAGCGCCATGGCCTGGTTGAAGGCGTCATCCACCCGGCGCTCGGCCAGTTCGCTGATGGCCTGCAACAGGTGCTGGCGGCGGTTGTGCCATTCGTTTTCCACCGGCGATTCGCTCGTGGTGTGGGCGGTGTCGATCAGGCTCTTGACCTGGCTCACCGGTACGCCGCGGTTGAGCCAGGTCAGGATGGTGTGGATGCGTTGCACATGCTCGGCACTGAACAGCCGATGCCCCTTGGGCGTGCGCTGGGGCACGATCAAGCCGTAGCGCCGTTCCCAGGCGCGCAGGGTTACAGCGTTGACGCCGGTCTGGCGCGCCACTTCGCGAATCGGCAGCCAGCCTTGTTCCAGGGCCTGGGCAATGTCTTCGACAGGTTCTTGCAGGGGAAGAGTCATAGGTTAAATCGCATTACGCAGGCTGAGGTTTTCCGGGTGCGGTTGCAGGTAGGCCTGCTGCGCGATGTAGCGGTCCGGGTGCTGGCGAAAATGGTGCTTGAGCAGGGTCAGCGGCACCACCAGCGGCACGATGCCCTGGCGGTATTGGCCAATGATGGCCTGCATTTCCTGTTTGTCTTCGGCGCTGATGGCTTGCTTGAGGTAGCCGCTGATGTGTTGCAGCACGTTGGTGTGGGTGCCACGAGTGGCGCATTGGGTCAGGGCAGTCATCAGTTCGCTGAAGTAACCCCCGGCCAGTGCGTCAAGGTCGACGTCTTTGCGCATGCTGCCCAGCAGGTTGCCGAGGCTTTTGTAATGCACCGGGCTGTGGGCCATCAGCAGGTATTTGTAGCGCGAGTGAAATTCCAGCAAGCGGTGGCGGGTCAGGCCTTCGGCAAGCAATTGCTGCCAGGTGGCGTAGACG
Organism: Pseudomonas sp. A125; assembly: GCF_055409485.1. Taxonomy (NCBI): domain Bacteria; kingdom Pseudomonadati; phylum Pseudomonadota; class Gammaproteobacteria; order Pseudomonadales; family Pseudomonadaceae; genus Pseudomonas; species Pseudomonas sp. A125. The sequence goes on along the minus strand of NZ_JBUZVP010000009.1, from coordinate 178,032 downwards.
AACACCCGGGTCAGGAAGTTTTCCCGCAGCACTGGGTCATTCAGCCGACCGTCTTCTTCCACCGGGAGATTGGGATGGCGCGCGCAGAAGGCCTGGGCATAGATGCCGCGGCCGCCGCCGTCGATGGGCATGCCGTTGTCCTGATAAACCTTGACCCGCTCCAGGCCACAGGACGGGGATTTCTGCATGAAGATATAGCCGCAGAGGTCGGTGTGTTCCGCGGCCATTTGTTGGCCGTAATCGTCCAGTGGCTGGGTTACGTTGAGTTCGCGGTGCACGGTGCCCACGGCCTGGGGTTTAAGCGGGTCGCCCACCAGGCGAATCGGCTCGCGAGGGATGCCCAGGCCGATGGCGACTTCCGGGCACAGCGGCACGAAATCAAAATAATCGGCGAGCGTCTGGCTGCACAGGTGCGATTGTTTGTGCCCGCCATTGAAGCGCACGTTCTCGCCCAGCAAGCAGGCGCTGATGCCGATTTTCGGTTTGCCGGGGGTGAGCGGGGTGGTGAGCATGGCCAAACCTCGGTGAAATTCCTGTACAGGGCTAAGTTCCTGTACAACTTAATCTCATCATAGGTTTGAAGCTGTACAAGTCAAATAATTTGTACAGGTATTTGCATGATGGCTATTGCCAGCCGATTTTCCAGTCTTCGGCGTTTTGCAGGGTTTGCCAGGCCAGGCGCTGCACGCGGCGGGTCATCACGGCTTCCAGTTCGATTTCCTGCACGTCGCCCTCATCATCGCGCAGCAACTGGGTCACCAGGAAATGTTTTTCCTTGTGCTGCGGGCGGGCTGCTGTCCACTTCGACAGCAGCAATTTGGCGGGGTTGATGCGGTTCATTGCAGGTGCTCGATTAACCGCCGCGCCGCTTCCTGCCCGCTGAGCCAGGCGCCTTCCACACGGCCTGACAGGCACCAGTCACCGCACACGTACAAGCCCAGGTCGGCGTCGGCGAGCACGCCAAATTCATGGCTGGTGGACGGGCGCGCATACAGCCAGCGGTGGGCCAGGGCGAAGGACGGCGCAGGCATGGCGCTGTGCAGCAGTTCGGCAAAGGCGCCATGCAAGTGTTCGATTACCGCTTCCTTGGTGAGGTCCAGGTGTTGCTTGCTCCAGGTGCTGGTGGCGTGCAGCACCCAGGTGTCGAGGGTGGTGTCGCGCCCCGGTTTACTGCGGTTGCGGGCCAGCCAGTCGAGCGGGCTGTCCTGCACGAAGCAGCCTTCCATGGGCGTATCCAACGGCTTGTCGAAGGCCAGCGCGATGGCCCAGGTAGGGTCCATTTTCACCCCGGCGGCGGCACTCGCCAGCTTGGGCGCGGCGGCCAGCAGGGCGGTGGCTTGCGGGGCCGGGGTGGCGATGATCACGTGGCTGAACGGGCCGTGGCTTTCGCCATCGGCGTCCAGCAGGTTCCAATGCTGTTTGCCCTGGAACACTTCGGTGATGCGGCAACCGAACTGCACCGGCAAGTCATCGAGCAGGGCGCGGGTAATCGCGCTCATGCGCGGCGTACCGACCCAGCGGATCTGTTCATCGGGGGAGGGCGTCAGTTGCCCGGACTTGAAGTTGTACAGCTGTGGCTTCCATTGTTCGGCGCAACCATTGGCTTGCCAGCGTTGCACTTCGATGACGAATCGTCGGTCGCGCGCAGTAAAGTACTGCGCACCCATGTCCAAGGCGCCCGCATCACTGCGCTTGCTGGACATGCGGCCGCCACTGCCGCGGCTTTTATCGAAAAGTTGTACAACGTGCCCCGCGTCTTTTAACGCTCGGGCGGCGGAGAGACCGGCGATGCCGGTGCCTATGATCGCGATGGGAACAGTCATGGGAGGCCTCGTTTTACCGTTGGGTACAGACTACGCCGACACCAATAGCTGTACAATATTGTTTTTTGGTATAAGTTTTGGCGTACCTGATCGTTTGGCGTGACCTATGGTTAAACCTGAAGGTTTAACCAGCGTTGCGCCCGATTAAAACATCCCTGTTTATAAAATAGACTAAGGGTGGTCGGCGAACGTTACACGAGGAACAACTCATGCACATTTTGCTGACCGGCGGTACCGGTTTGATCGGCCGCCAACTCTGCCAACACTGGCTTGCCCAAGGCCATCGCCTTACGGTCTGGAGTCGCCATCCCGAACGAGTAGCCAAACTGTGCGGTGCTCCAGTGCGTGGGGTCGCCCGGCTGCAAGACATAAGCGAGGCAGTGGACGCCGTGGTCAACCTGGCTGGCGCGCCGATTGCCGACCGGCCATGGACCCATAAACGCAAGGTGCTGCTGTGGAGCAGCCGGATTGGTCTGACCGAAACGTTATTGGCCTGGCTTGAGGGCCTTGAGCAAAAACCGCAGGTGTTGATCTCCGGCTCTGCGGTCGGTTGGTATGGCGACGGCGGCGAGCGTGAGCTGACCGAAGACAGCGGCCCGGTGCAGGACGATTTCCCCAGCCAACTGTGTATTGCCTGGGAAGAAACCGCCCAGCGCGCCGAGGCGTTTGGCCTGCGTGTCGTACTGGTGCGCACCGGCCTGGTGCTGGCGGCCGAGGGCGGCTTTTTGTCGCGGCTGCTATTGCCGTTCAAACTGGCGCTGGGCGGGCCTATCGGCAATGGTCGGCAGTGGATGCCGTGGGTCCATATAAAGGATCAAATCGCCCTGATTGATTTTCTTCTGCACAGGAGCGATGCCCGCGGTCCTTATAATGCCTGCGCGCCACACCCGGTGCGCAACCTTGAGTTCGCCAAGACATTGGGCAAGGTGCTGCACCGCCCGGCGTTCATGCCCATGCCGGCGTTTGCCTTGCGCATCGGCTTGGGTGAGCTGTCGGGCTTGTTGCTGGGCGGCCAGCGGGCATTGCCGCAGCGGCTGCTGGCGGCCGGTTTCACTTTCCAGTTCACTGAGTTGCACGCGGCCCTGGACGACTTGTCCAGCCGCCTCTAGAGATAGGATGTTGCATGACGGATCACGCGTTGTTACTGGTCAACCTGGGTTCACCGGCGTCCACGTCGGTGGCGGATGTGCGCAGCTACCTCAATCAATTCCTGATGGACCCTTACGTCATCGACCTGCCGTGGCCGGTGCGGCGCTTGCTGGTGTCGCTGATCCTGATCAAGCGCCCCGAGCAATCGGCCCATGCCTACGCCTCGATCTGGTGGGACGAAGGCTCGCCGCTGGTCGTCCTTAGCCGCCGCCTGCAACAACAGATGACCGCGCAATGGACCCACGGCCCGGTGGAGTTGGCGATGCGTTATGGCGAGCCGTCGATTGAAACAGTGCTGGTGCGATTGGCCGGCCAGGGCATCAAGAAAGTAACCCTGGCGCCCTTGTACCCGCAGTTTGCCGACAGCACCGTGACCACGGTGATTGAAGAGGCCCACCGTGTGGTGCGGGACAAAAAGCTGGCAATCGAGTTTTCGATTCTGCAGCCGTTCTATGATCAGCCGGAATACCTCGACGCGTTGGCCAACAGTGCCAAGGCTTACGTGGAACAGGATTTTGATCACCTGTTGCTTAGTTTTCACGGGCTGCCGGAACGTCACCTGAAAAAGCTCGACCCTACCGGGCAACACTGTTTCAAGGACGCCAACTGTTGCCAGAATGCCTCTGCCGAGGTGCTTGCCACCTGCTATCGCGCCCAGTGCTTCAGCGTTGCGCGGGACTTTGCCGAGCGCCTGGGTTTGCCGGAAGGCAAGTGGTCGGTGGCGTTCCAGTCGCGGCTCGGCCGCGCCAAGTGGATCGAACCCTACACCGAGGCACGCCTTGAAGCATTGGCTCAACAAGGGGTGAAGAAGTTGCTGGTGATGTGCCCGGCGTTCGTGGCGGACTGCATCGAGACACTGGAGGAGATTGGCGATCGTGGGCTGGAGCAGTTCCGCGAAGCGGGGGGCGAGGAGTTGGTGTTGGTGCCTTGCTTGAATGATGACCCGCAGTGGGCGGTGGCGCTCAATACCTTGTGTGAGAGAGCGCCGGTGGCCTTGTAGGAGCAAGCTTGCTCGCGGTGGTCGTTAACGATGACGCTGGCATCCTCAATCAACGCGGCACCCTCCAGGTTTTTCGCGAGCACGCTCGCTCCTGCAGGGACCGCGTTCAGCCCTGGCTTTTATTCTTCTTCTTTGACCGGCGCCGGCGGCGGACGCAGGCCGATTTCTGCCGACAGCTTGATCTCCTTGCCGTTGCGCATCACCTGGATCGCCACCTTGTCGGTTGGCTTGATCCGCGCTACCTGGTTCATCGACTTGCGGCCATCGCCAGCCGGTTCGCCGTCGATGCTGAGGATCACATCCCCCAATTGCAGGCCGGCTTTCTGCGCCGGGCCGTCGCGGAAGATCCCGGCGACCACGATGCCCGGGCGCCCGGTCAGGCCAAACGACTCGGCCAGTTCCTTGGTCAGTGGTTGCACTTCAATCCCCAGCCAGCCACGAATTACCTGGCCATGCTCAATGATCGACTTCATCACTTCCGTGGCGAGTTTTACCGGGATGGCAAAGCCAATGCCCTGGGAGCCGCCCGACTTGGAGAAAATCGCGGTGTTGATGCCGGTCAGGTTGCCGTTGGCATCGACCAGTGCGCCGCCAGAGTTGCCGGGGTTGATCGCGGCGTCGGTCTGGATAAAGTCCTCGTAGCTGTTAAGGCCCAACTGGTTGCGCCCGGTGGCGCTGATGATGCCCATGGTCACGGTCTGGCCGACCCCGAACGGGTTGCCGATGGCCAGCGCCACGTCACCTACGCGCAAGCCTTCGGAGCGCCCGATGGTGATCGAGGGCAGGCCTTTCAAATCGATCTTGAGTACCGCGAGGTCGGTTTCCGGGTCGCTGCCGACCACCCGCGCCAGGGTTTCGCGGCCATCGCGCAGGGCCACGACGATCTGGTCGGCGCCGGTGGTCACGTGGTTGTTGGTGAGGATGTAGCCTTCGGGGCTCATGATCACACCGGAGCCGAGGCTGGATTCCATGCGCCGCTGCTTGGGCGAGTTGTCGCCGAAATAGCGACGAAATTGTGGGTCTTCAAACAGTGGATGCGCCGGTTTGTTGATGACTTTGGTGGTGTACAGGTTGACCACGGCGGGGGCGGCGATCACCACCGCGTCGGCGTAAGTCACCGGGCCTTGTACCACCGCGCTGGTTTGCGGTGCCTGTTGCAGGTTGACATCGAGGGTCGGCAGGCCGACCAGTTGTGGATAACGCTGAATAATCAGCATCGCGATCAGCACGCCAGCCAACAATGGCCATCCAAAAAAACGCAGTGCCTTGAGCATTAAGAAAATCCTGACGGGTTGCAGGGGGCGGGAGAGCGCCCATAATGTCGCGCATTATACGAGGCCGTGAGCGCCTCTGAACGGGATATTTAGGAGTCTTTTATGGCCGTCGCCCTGAGCACCTTAGTCGAGGAAGCGGACCGCTACCTTAATAGTGCAAAAATCGCCGATTACTGCCCCAACGGCCTGCAAGTCGAGGGCCGCCCGCAAGTGCTGCGCATCGTCAGCGGCGTGACGGCGAGCCAGGCTCTGCTGGACGCGGCGGTCGAAGCCCAGGCCGACCTGGTGCTGGTGCACCACGGTTATTTCTGGAAAGGCGAAAGCCCGTGCATCACCGGCATGAAGCAGCGCCGCCTGAAAACCCTGCTCAAGCACGACATCAGTCTGCTGGCCTACCACTTGCCCCTGGATGTGCACCCGGAAGTCGGCAACAACGTGCAACTGGCCCGGCAACTGGACATCACCGTCGAAGGCCCACTGGACCCCGACAACCTCAAGGTCGTGGGCCTGGTGGGATCCTTGGCCGAACCCATGTTGCCCCGCGACTTCGCCCGCCGTGTGCAGGAGGCCATGGGCCGCGAGCCGCTGCTGATCGAAGGCAGCGAGATGATCCGCCGCGTCGGCTGGTGCACCGGCGGTGGCCAGGGTTACATCGACCAGGCGGTGCTTGCCGGGGTTGACCTGTACCTGAGCGGCGAAGCCTCGGAGCAGACCTTCCACAGCGCCCGGGAAAACGACATCAGCTTTATCGCGGCCGGGCATCACGCCACTGAACGCTACGGTGTGCAGGCGCTGGGTGACTATCTGGCAAGGCGTTTTGCCCTGGAGCACCTGTTCATCGATTGCCCAAACCCCATATAAGAGCACCGACCTCCGTAGCAGCTGTCGAGCGCCAGCGAGGCTGCGTCGGCAGCACCGCCAACCCGAACCAGGCGCCATACCCAGGCGCGCCCGACGCAGCCTCGCTGGCGCTCGACAGCAGCTACGGGGAAGGGGAGGTTTCAGCCAAACCCGGCGGTATATTCATATACCGTTTCGATCTAGCCAGCTCCCTCAATAGAATTAGGCGCTGTGCTAGCATGCCCCGCTCGAACACGGCCCGCTGGCCGTCCATAAGATCGTTTTTCCGTGAGTAGCCATGGTCGACAAACTGACGCATCTGAAACAGCTGGAGGCGGAAAGCATCCACATCATCCGCGAGGTCGCCGCCGAGTTCGATAACCCGGTGATGCTCTACTCGATCGGTAAAGACTCCGCCGTGATGCTGCACCTGGCACGCAAGGCATTTTTCCCGGGCAAGCTGCCGTTTCCGGTGATGCACGTCGACACCCGCTGGAAATTCCAGGAGATGTACAGGTTCCGCGACAAAATGGTCGAAGAACTGGGCCTGGACCTGATCACCCATATCAACCCCGATGGCGTGGCACAGAACATCAACCCGTTCACCCACGGCAGCGCCAAGCACACCGACATCATGAAGACCGAAGGCCTCAAGCAGGCCCTGGACAAGCATGGTTTCGACGCAGCGTTCGGCGGTGCCCGTCGCGATGAAGAGAAATCGCGCGCCAAAGAGCGCGTGTACTCGTTCCGCGACAGCAAGCACCGCTGGGACCCGAAAAACCAGCGCCCGGAGCTGTGGAACGTCTACAACGGCAACGTCAACAAGGGCGAGTCGATCCGTGTGTTCCCGCTGTCCAACTGGACCGAGCTGGACATCTGGCAGTACATCTACCTTGAAGGCATCCCGATCGTTCCGCTGTACTTCGCCGCCGAACGTGACGTGATCGAGAAGAACGGCACGTTGATCATGATCGACGACGACCGCATCCTCGAGCACCTGTCCGACGAAGACAAAGCCCGAATCGTCAAAAAGAAAGTACGTTTCCGTACCCTTGGCTGCTACCCGTTGACGGGTGCGGTGGAGTCCGAAGCCGAGACGCTGACGGACATCATTCAGGAAATGCTCCTGACGCGAACTTCCGAGCGCCAGGGCCGTGTCATCGACCACGATGGTGCCGGCTCGATGGAAGATAAAAAACGTCAAGGCTATTTCTAAGGGGCTGTCATGTCGCACGTATCTGATTTGATCAGCGAGGACATCCTCGCCTACCTGGGCCAGCACGAGCGCAAGGAAATGTTGCGCTTCCTGACCTGCGGCAACGTCGATGACGGCAAGAGCACCCTGATCGGGCGCCTGCTGCACGACTCCAAGATGATCTACGAAGACCATCTGGAAGCCATCACCCGCGATTCGAAAAAGTCCGGCACCACGGGCGACGACATCGACCTGGCCTTGCTGGTCGACGGCCTGCAGGCCGAGCGTGAGCAGGGCATCACCATCGATGTTGCCTACCGCTACTTCTCCACCGCCAAGCGCAAATTCATCATCGCCGACACCCCCGGCCATGAGCAGTACACCCGCAACATGGCCACCGGTGCCTCCACCTGTGACCTGGCGATTATCCTGATCGACGCCCGTTACGGTGTGCAGACCCAGACCCGTCGCCACAGCTTTATCGCCTCGTTGCTGGGCATCAAGCACATCGTGGTGGCCGTCAACAAGATGGACATCAATGGCTTTGACCAAAGCATCTTTGAGGCGATCAAGGCTGATTACCTGAAGTTTGCCGACGGCATTGCCTTCAAGCCGAGCACCATGGCGTTTGTGCCGATGTCGGCCCTCAAGGGCGACAACGTGGTGAACAAGAGCGAGCGTTCGCCCTGGTACACCGGCCAGTCGCTGATGGAGATTCTCGAAACCGTCGAGATCGCCAACGACCGCAACTACACCGACCTGCGTTTCCCGGTGCAGTACGTCAACCGTCCGAACCTGAACTTCCGTGGTTTCGCCGGCACCCTGGCCAGCGGCATCGTGCACAAGGGCGACGAGGTTGTGGTGCTGCCGTCGGGCAAGAGCAGCCGCGTCAAATCCATCGTTACCTTTGAAGGTGAACTGGAAAACGCCGGCCCAGGCCAGGCTGTGACGCTGACCATGGAAGACGAGATTGACATCTCCCGTGGCGACCTGCTGGTGCATGCCGACAACGTGCCGCAAGTGACCGACGCCTTCGACGCCATGCTGGTGTGGATGGCCGAAGAGCCGATGCTGCCGGGCAAGAAATACGATATCAAGCGCGCCACCAGCTACGTGCCGGGTTCCATCACCAGCATCGTGCATCGCGTGGATGTGAACACCCTGGAAGAAGGTCCGGCGAGTGCCTTGCAGTTGAACGAGATTGGCCGGGTCAAGGTCAGCCTCGACGCGGTCATCGCCCTGGACGGTTACGCGAGTAACCGCACCACGGGTTCGTTTATCGTCATCGACCGTTTGACCAATGGCACCGTGGCTGCCGGCATGATCATCGCGCAGCCAGTGATTCATGGTAGCGCGGCGCAGCATGGCAAGTTGGCTCATGTGGCTACCGAAGAACGTGCCCAGCGCTTCGGCCAGCAACCGGCCACCGTGTTGTTCAGCGGTTTGTCGGGCGCCGGCAAAAGCACTTTGGCCTACGCGGTGGAGCGCAAGCTATTCGACCTGGGCCGCGCAGTGTTTGTACTGGATGGCCAGAACCTGCGGCATGACCTGAACAAGGGCCTGCCGCAGGACCGTGCCGGGCGTACCGAGAACTGGCGTCGTGCGGCTCACGTGGCGCGTCAGTTCAACGAAGCGGGCTTGCTGACCCTGGCGGCGTTCGTGGCCCCGGATGCCGAAGGGCGTGAACAGGCCAAGGCCTTGATCGGCGGTGATCGTTTGCTGACCGTGTACGTGCAGGCTTCGCCGCTGGTGTGTGCCGAGCGTGATCCGCAAGGCTTGTACGCGGCGGGCGGGGATAACATCCCGGGTGAGTCCTTCCCGTACGACGTGCCGTTGAATGCTGACCTGGTGCTCGACACCCAGGCCCTGTCGCTGGAAGACAGCGTCAAGCAAGTGCTGGAACTGCTGCGTCAGCGCGGCGCGATCTAAGCGTCACGCGCCCTAAAAAGCCCGCCACCGATCACTCGGTGGCGGGCTTTTTTCATGCCTCCCTGTAGCAGCTGTCGAGCGCCAGCGAGGCTGCGTTGGCCGCGCCGCCGGAACTAAGCCAGGCATCGAACCGAGGCGCTCCCGACGCAGCCTCGCTGGCGCTCGACAGCTGCTACGCCAGGTTTTTAAGTCGCGGGAAAGTCGCGGTGGAGCTTTTCGAGCAACACATCCTTGTCTTCCCACAACCGGTTGATCCAGCCTTGGAACGCCAACCGATATTCGCCATCCTGCTCATAATTCTTGCCGATAAACTCGGTCGGAATCGGCACCTCTTCAAACTGCACCACCACGTCCTTCACGTTCCCGCACAGCAAATCCCAGTAACCCGGACGTCCGGCAGGGTAGTGAATGGTCACGTTCACCAGTGATTTGAGCTGCTCACCCATCGCATCCAGCACAAACGCGATACCGCCGGCCTTGGGTTTCAGCAGGTAACGAAACGGCGATTTCTGCTGTGCGTGTTTACCGGGCGTAAACCGTGTGCCTTCGGCAAAGTTGAAAATGCCCACCGGGTTGTGGCGAAACTTCGCGCAGGTCTTGCGGGTGGTTTCCAGGTCCTTGCCTTTCTTCTCCGGGTGCTTTTCCAGGTACGCCTTGGTGTAACGCTTCATGAACGGGAAGCCCAGCGCCCACCATGCCAGGCCGATCACGGGCACCCAGATCAGCTCTTGCTTGAGGAAAAACTTCAGCGGGCGAATACGCCGGTTGAGCACGTATTGCAGCACCATGATATCGACCCAGCTCTGGTGGTTACTGGTCACCAGGTACGAGTGCTGATAGTCCAGGCCTTCAAGGCCTTTGATGTGCCAGCGGGTGCGGCGCACCAGGTTCATCCAGGCCTTGTTATTGCTGATCCAGGCTTCGTGGGTCTGGTTCATCAGCCATTCGCTGAAGCGCTTGGCAAACGGCAAGGCCTTGAACAACGCCACGATAAACAGGAACGAACACAGCAAAATCGTGTTCAACGCCAGCAACAGCGAGGCGATTACCCCGCGCACGGCGGCAGGTAGAAAATCCAGCATTTAGACATCCATAGGTCGGTTGGCGGCTTGAATCGCGGTCAATGCGATCGTGTACACGATGTCGTCCACCTGCGCCCCACGGGGCAGGTCGTTTACCGGTTTGCGCAGGCCTTGCAGCATTGGCCCCAGGCTCACGCAATCGGCGCTGCGCTGCACTGCCTTGTGCGTGGTGTTGCCGGTGTTGAGATCCGGGAACACGAACACCGTGGCCTTGCCTGCCACCAGGCTGTTGGGCGCCAGTTGCCGGGCCACGGTTTCGTTGGCAGCGGCGTCGTATTGCAACGGGCCGTCGATCAGCAACGAGCTTTGGGCTTCGTGGGCAAGCAGGGTGGCTTCGCGGACTTTTTCGACTTCTTCGCCCGTGGCCGAATCGCCGCTGGAATAACTGATCATCGCCACCCGTGGCGTGATGCCGAACGCGGCGGCCGAGTCGGCGCTTTGCAGGGCGATTTCCGCCAGCTCCGCCGCGCTTGGGTGCGGGTTCATCACGCAGTCGCCGTACACCAGCACTTGCTCCGGGAACAGCATGAAAAACACCGACGAGACCAGGGTGCAGCCCGGCGCGGTCTTGATCAATTGCAGGGCCGGGCGAATGGTATTGGCAGTGGAGTGGATGACACCGGAAACCAGGCCGTCGACCTCATCCAGCGCGAGCATCATGGTGGCGATCACCACCGTGTCTTCCAGTTGCTGCTCGGCCATCGGGGCGTTGAGGCTTTTGGTTTTGCGCAGGGCCACCATCGGCTCCACATAGCGCTGGCGAATCAGGTCGGGGTCGAGAATCTCCAGGCCTTCGGGCAGCTCGATGCCGTGGGCGCGGGCTACCGCTTCCACATCCGCCGGCTTGGCCAGCAACACGCAACGGGCAATCCCGCGGGCCTGGCAAATGGCGGCGGCCTGCACGGTCAGCGGCTCGCTGCCTTCGGGCAGCACGATGCGTTTGTTGGCCGCCTGGGCGCGCTGGATCAGTTGATAGCGGAACACCGCCGGCGACAGGCGCATCTCCCGCGGTGTGCCGCAGCGTTGGTGCAGCCAGCGGGCGTCGAGGTGGCTGGCGACGAAATCGGTGATGATCTCCGCACGTTCGCGGTCATCAATCGGGATTTCCTTGTTCAGGCTGTTGAGCTGGTTGGCGGTATCGTAGCTGCCGGTGCTCACCGACAACACCGGCAGCCCAGCCTGGAACGCGCCACGGCACAGGTCCATGATGCGTGGGTCGGGCAGGGTGTCGCTGGTCAGCAGCAAACCCGCCAGCGGCACGCCGTTGATGGCGGCCAGGCTGACGGCGAGGATGATGTCGTCGCGGTCGCCGGGCGTTACCACCAACACGCCGGGCTTGAGCAGCTCCACGGTGTTGCGCATGGTGCGTGCGCAGATGATGATTTTGGTCATGCGCCGGGTTTCATAATCACCGGCGTTGAGGATCTGCGCGCCCATCAGGTCGGCCACATCCCGGGTGCGCGGGGCGTTGAGTTCCGGCTGGTACGGGATGCAGCCCAGCAGGCGAAAATCGCCGCTGCGCAGCAACGGCGAATGCTCTTTGAGCCGCGCCGAGAACGCTTCCATGCTTTCGTCGGTGCGCACTTTGTTGAGGATCACGCCCAGTACTTTTGGGTCTTTCGGGCCGCCGAACAGTTGGGCCTGCAACTCCACGCGGCCGGAGAGTTCGGTCAGCACTTCGTTTTCCGGGGCCGAGACCAGGATCACTTCGGCATCCAGGCTCTTGGCCAGGTGCAGGTTGACCCGGGCCGCATAGCTGGCGCTGCGGGTTGGCACCATGCCTTCGACGATCAGCACGTCTTTGCCCACGGCGGCTTGCTGGTAAAGGGTGATGATTTCTTCCAGTAGCTCGTCCAGCTGGCCGTCGCCGAGCATCCGCTCTACATGGGCCAGGCCTAAAGGCTGGGGCGGTTTGAGGCCGTGGGTGCGGGCCACCAGTTCGGTGGAACGCTCGGGGCCGGTGTCGCCGGGGTGTGGCTGGGCAATCGGTTTGAAGAAGCCGACTTTCAGCCCGGCCCGTTCAAGGGTACGCACCAGCCCAAGGCTGATGGAGGTCAGACCCACACCAAAATCGGTGGGCGCGATAAAAAAAGTTTGCATGCGAGTTCTCTGGAGGTGCATGGCTTCGGTGGCGGCCTATGGCTGGCCGCCTACCGGGAATCAGGTGCCAAGGTTATCTTTATCTGAGCCTTGCGCACACCAGCCACAAGCAAAGGGTTGGCCTATTTTTTCAAGGCGTTGCGCCGGGTCCGTGACCCAGGCCCGGGATTGCCAGGGTGGCTGGTGGCGCAGGTGCTGGGTGTGGCCGCAGGAAAGCTCGACGACCCAGTGCTGGTCTTCATCCTGGTGAAATCCTGCGACCGTCGGGTCAGTTGTTCGACCCCGTCCGTCCGGGTTGTGTTCGCTTTCGGGCAAATCCTTGTTTAGACTTGTCCGTTCTTCATTCTTTTGCAAAGGTCTCGCCCCATGCCGATCGCCGCCAATAAGGCTGTCTCCATTGACTATACCCTGACCAACGACGCTGGTGAGGTCATCGACAGTTCTGCCGGCGGCGCGCCGCTGGTCTACCTGCAAGGTGCAGGTAACATCATCCCGGGCCTGGAAAAGGCCCTGGAAGGCAAAGAGGTCGGTGACGAACTGACCGTTGCCGTAGAACCTGAAGATGCCTACGGCGAGTACGCAGCCGAACTGGTCAGCACCCTGAGCCGCAGCATGTTCGAAGGCGTCGACGAGCTGGAAGTGGGCATGCAGTTCCACGCTTCCGCTCCGGACGGCCAGATGCAGATCGTCACCATCCGTGACCTGGACGGCGACGACGTGACCGTCGACGGCAACCACCCGCTGGCTGGCCAGCGCCTGACCTTCCAGGTGAAGATCGTCGCTATCCGTGACGCTTCCCAGGAAGAAGTGGCCCATGGCCACGTGCACGGCGAAGGTGGTCACCACCATTAATTGACGGCGCGATGCTCTGTCAGTTGGAAAAAGGCGCCTTCGGGCGCCTTTTTCATTTGGCGGCTATTCTTGCCGACTTGGCGGCTGTAATCTCGAAGGGCCGTTACAAAGAACATGGGATATCTGGAGTTCGTCATGAGTGCTTTCCACGACCTTAAACTGACTGGCCTCAATGGTCAGGAGCTGCCTCTGGCGCCCTTCAAGGGGAAAGTCGTGCTGGTGGTCAACGTCGCCTCCAAATGTGGTCTGACCCCACAGTACGCTGCGCTGGAAAACCTCTATCAGCAATACAAGGAGCAGGGTTTCACCGTACTCGGGCTGCCGTGCAATCAATTTGCCGGGCAGGAGCCGGGCACCGAGCAAGAAATCCAGGAATTTTGCAGCCTCAACTACGGCGTGACCTTTCCTTTGGGCAGCAAGCTTGAAGTGAATGGCCACGATCGCCACCAGCTGTATCGATTGCTGGCGGGCGAGGGCGCCGAGTTCCCGGGGGACATCACCTGGAACTTTGAAAAATTCCTGCTGGGCAAAGACGGCCGGGTGCTGGCGCGTTTCTCGCCGCGTACGTCGCCTGATGACCCTGCCATCGTGCAGGCGATCGAAAAAGCCTTGAGCTGAGAGCGCTTGCCCTGTGGTGAGGTGCTTGTCCCGTGGTGAGGGTGCTTGCCCTGTGGTGAGGGTGCTTGCACTGTGGTGAGGGGACAAGCCCCCTCACCACAAAGCCAATCACCAAAGTCTTCCCGCTTTTACCCCTTAATCACCCCAATCAATAGTGCTATTCAGCACGCTGCGTACTCCATATTATCCACATCATAAATTCCTTTCTGTGTGGAGTGCTCCCATGCCTGTCCAAGCCTTGTTCAAACCGTTCCAGCTCGGCGCACTGCAACTGCCCAGCCGCGTGGTAATGGCGCCGATGACCCGTTCGTTCTCCCCGGGCGGGGTGCCCAACTCCAAAGTGATCGAGTACTACCGCCGCCGCGCTGCCGCGGGCGTAGGCCTGATCATCACCGAAGGCACCGTGGTCGGTCACCCGGCCTCCAACGGCTACCCGAACGTCCCGCATTTCTATGGTGAAGCCGCCCTGGCCGGCTGGAAGAAAGTGGTCGACGCGGTCCACGCCGAAGGCGGCAAGATCGTCCCGCAACTGTGGCACGTGGGCAGCGTACGGCGTATCGGCACCGAGCCGGACGCCAGCGTGCCGGCCTACGGCCCGACCGAAAAACTCAAGGACGGCAACGTCGTCGTCCACGGCATGACCGTGCAAGATATCCAAAATGTGATCGCCGCGTTCGCCCAAGCCGCCAAGGATGCCCAGAGCATCGGCATGGATGGCGTGGAAATCCACGGCGCCCACGGTTACCTGGTAGACCAGTTCTTCTGGGAAGGCACCAACCAGCGCACCGACGAATACGGCGGCAGCCTGGCCAACCGCTCGCGCTTCGCCATTGAATTGATCCAGGCCATCCGCGCCGCCGTGGGCCCGGACTTTCCGATCATCCTGCGTTTCTCCCAGTGGAAACAGCAGGACTACACCGCGCGCCTGGTGCAAACCCCCGAAGCGTTGGGTGAATTCCTCAAGCCGTTGTCTGACGCCGGCGTGGATATTTTCCACTGCTCCACCCGCCGTTTCTGGGAGCCGGAATTCGAAGGCTCCGAGCTGAACCTGGCGGGCTGGACCCGCAAGCTCACCGGCAAGCCAACCATCACTGTGGGCAGCGTCGGCCTGGACGGCGAGTTCCTGCAGTTCATGGTCAACACCGACAAGGTCGCGCAACCCGCCAGCCTGGAAAACCTGCTGGAGCGCCTTAACAACGACGAGTTTGATCTGGTTGCCGTGGGCCGTGCGCTGCTGGTGGATCCGGACTGGGCGCTGAAGGTCCGCGAAGGCCGTGAAGGCGACATCCTGCCGTTCAGTCGTGAGGCGTTGACGACGTTGGTGTAAGTCGCGCCTGGTCTGACGCTATCGCGGGCAAGCCCGGCTTGCTCCCACATTGGAATGCGACCCACTGTGGGAGCCGGGCTTGCCCGCGATAGCGATCTGACAGCCAACACCGGCGTCAGATCAAACGTGATGCCCCTGCAATCACCGGCTGCTCGCCACACACACCGCGTAACTGCCGCTCAAACTGCTCGATAATCGCCGGCCAACCCTGACGGCTGGCGTGTTGCCGGGCATTGAGCCGCACCCGCCTTAGACTCTCGCGCTCTTCCAGCAGCCAATTGGCCGCATCGCAAAACGCTTCCTCATCCCCCGGCATCGCCAGCACGCCGCTGTAGCCATGGCGAATGTGCTGGGTGGCGGCCGCCTGGTCGTACGCCACCACACCCAACCCTGAAGCCATGGCTTCCAGCACCACGTTGCCGAAGGTTTCAGTCAGGCTGGGGAACAGGAACAGATCCCCGGACGCATAATGCCGGGCCAGTTCTTCACCGCGCAGAGTCCCGCAGAAAATCGCCTCCGGCAGTTCCTTTTCGAGCATCGCCCGTTGTGGGCCATCGCCGACGATGATCAGTTTCATCTGGCGCAGTGGATACATGCCCTGCAGCGTTTCAAAGCAGCGCTTGAGCAGCCCGAGGTTTTTCTCCTGGGCCAGGCGGCCCACGTGCAGCACCGCGATCTGGTCACTGTTCAATGCCCAGCTTTCACGCAGTGCATTGTCGCGTTTGGCCGGGTGAAACAGCTGGCTGTCGACGCCCCGGGCGAGCATGCCCAGGCGCTCGAAATGGCGCCGCTCCAGCTCCAGGCGCTGGCTGGCGCTGGGCACCAGGGTCAAGGCCGAACGGTTATGGAACCAGCGCAGGTAGTGGGTCAGCACCCGGCTCAACATGCCCAGCCCGTACTGGCTGGAATACTGCTGGAAGTTGGTATGAAAGCCGCTCACCACGCTGATCCCCAGGCGCCGTGCCGCGCGTAACGCCGACAAACCCAGCGGGCCTTCCGTGGCGATATACAGCACATCCGGACGCTGGCGGGTCCAGCGCCGCAACAACTTGTGCATCGACGACTGGCCCCATTGCAGCCCCGGATAGCCCGGCAGTGGCCAGCCGCGGCAGAGCATCAGGCCATCGTCACTGGGCCGGCTCTGGTCGCAGCCCTGGCGTGGGCGAACCAGTTCGACTTGATGCCCACGCGCGCGCAAACCGTCACACAGGCGGCCAAGGGTATTGGCCACCCCGTTGATCTCTGGCGGGAAGGTTTCGGTGATCAGGGTGATGTGGAGCGAAGCTGTCGTCATGACCCACAGTGTCGGCGCGGGCCATGTCGTCATTGTGTCTTTCGGATGATGGATTTGTGACGGCTCAGGCTTTGGTGACGGCCATCGCCTCGGCGCCTTGTTCACGCACCCAGAACAACGTGGCCCCGGCGACTGCCGCCGGCATCATCAGCAGGTTGACCACCGGCACCAGCAGCACCAGGTAAACGACGCCGCCAAAACTCATGCTCTGCCAGCGCTTCTGGCGCAGCCAGGCGAGCATTTCGTTCCAGCCCAGCTTGTGGTTGTCTGCCGGGTAGTCGATGTACTGGATTGCCATCATCCACACGCCAAACAGCAGCCACAGCGGCGCGGCCACCAGGTTGACCACCGGGATGAACGACAGGATAAACAGGCCGATAGCGCGGGGCAGGAAATAGCCCAGCTTGCGCATTTCCCGGGCCAGGGTACGCGGCACCATGGCTGCCAGCTCACCCCAGCTGAACGCCGGGAAATCATCGGTACCGCGTACCACCACTTCGACTTTTTCCGAAAGGAAACCGTTAAAGGGCGCGGCGATGATGTTGGCGAGCATGGTGAAGGTGAAAAACACCATCAGCACCACCAGCACCACGAACAAAGGCCACAACAGGTAATTGAGGAAGCTCAACCAGCTCGGCAATGTCGGCATCAGTGTGTCGACCCACAGGCTGAACTGATGGCCGGCGAAGTAGATCAACCCGACGAACAGTATCAGGTTGATTGCCAGCGGCAGCAGCACAAACAGCCGCAGGCCGGGGCTGAGTACCAGTTTGAGACCTTCGCGCAGGTACTGTGGGCCTGAAAGAACGGGGGCGGGCATGGATAACTCCGGGCAATGGGGCGAACGCGCCGACCTTACCGGCTTTGCGAGACACGGGAAAGCACGGCCGGCATCACGACATTAACGGTAACAAAGGTGTCGATTAATAGAGGGCATGGGATAGAGACCACCTATGAGCTGGATTGTTATTCCGTATTTCCTTAATCTTGCCTCCCTCTATACGCTGCACCCATTATTTTCAGGATCTGCGAGTTCAAGCCTTCCCCAAGTGCTTCGCGGTCCTTTTTTATTCCAGCCGTTCTGTAGTCCGGGCGGTCGATAGGAGTGAGTCATGTCTGATACCCGTCATTCGCGAGTGATTATTCTCGGTTCCGGCCCTGCCGGTTACAGCGCTGCCGTCTACGCTGCCCGGGCCAACCTCAAGCCTCTGCTGATCACCGGCATGCAAGCGGGCGGTCAGTTGACCACCACCACCGAAGTCGACAACTGGCCGGGCGACGTCCACGGCCTGACCGGCCCGGTGTTGATGGAACGCATGAAAGAACACGCCGAGCGCTTCGAAACCGAAATCGTGTTTGATCACATCAACAAGGTCGACTTCTCCAAGAAGCCTTACAGCCTGACCGGCGACAGCGGCGTGTACACCTGTGACGCGCTGATCATCGCCACTGGCGCCAGCGCCCGTTACCTGGGCCTGCCGTCGGAAGAAGCGTTCATGGGCAAGGGCGTTTCCGCCTGCGCGACCTGCGACGGTTTTTTCTACCGCAACAAACCGGTGGCTGTGGTCGGTGGCGGCAACACCGCCGTGGAAGAGGCGCTGTACCTGGCCAATATCGCCAGCACCGTGACCCTGGTTCACCGCCGCGAGACCTTCCGCGCCGAGAAGATCCTGATCGACAAGCTGCATGCTCGCGTGGCCGAAGGCAAGATCATCCTCAAGCTCAACGCCACCCTGGATGAAGTCCTGGGCGACAACATGGGCGTGACCGGTGCTCGCCTGAAAAACAATGACGGCAGCTTCGACGAACTGACCGTTGATGGCGTGTTCATCGCCATCGGCCACACCCCGAACACTTCGTTGTTCGAAGGCGTACTGGATGCCAAAGACGGCTACCTGATTGTGCAGGGCGGCCGTGAAGGCAATGCGACTGCTACCAACATCGAAGGTATCTTCGCGGCCGGTGACGTTGCCGACCACGTCTACCGCCAGGCGATCACCTCCGCCGGCGCTGGCTGCATGGCGGCACTGGATGCCGAGCGTTACCTCGACGGTTTGAAAGACGCTGCGTTCTAAACCGTAGAAACAAAAAAACCGGCTGCGAGGCCGGCTTTTTTATGCGCGGGATTTGATGATTCAGCGCTATCTCAACTGGGTAACCCAATCACTGTGGGAGCTGGCTTGCCTGCGATAGCGGCGTTGGCTGACACACCGCTATCGCAGGCAAGCCAGCTCCCACATTAAACCGGGTTATCAAATTGAATCAGCGACGCGTCAACGGCTGCTGAGTGAACTTCACACCTGCCAACCCGTGCTCGATCAGCGCACGAATATTGCCGTGGTCACTGCCTTCAGGTGTGGCCAGCACCGAACGGTAATGCTCGCCAAACGCCAACAGCGCCTCCTGGTCGCTCAAGCCTTCCAGCAACGCCAGGCCCAGGGTCTTGCATGAACCTTCGTTCTGCCCGGCAGCATTTTCCACGCTGGCGTTGCTGAAGGCTTGTGGCTGGTAATCGTAACCGGCGGCCACAAAGGCCAGGGTGTCGGCAAAGACATGTTCGCCGCTGTTGAGGCTGGCGCGCAGGGTGTTCAGGTCAGTCATGGGTTTTTCCTTTGGCGAATGCCGCTTGCTGTTCGGCACTGGCTTCTTGCTGGTATTGGGCTTTCCACTGCGCGTACGGCATGCCGTACACCACTTCACGGGCGTCATCCAGGCTCAACTCGATCTGGCGCTCGTCGGCCTCGGCCTTGTACCACTTGGACAAGCAGTTGCGGCAGAAGCCCGAGAGGTTCATCAGGTCGATGTTCTGCACATCCTTGCGGCTGTCCAGGTGGGCCACCAGCCGGCGGAAGGCGGCGGCTTCAAGTTCGAGGCGTTGTTGGTCGTTCATGGTGCTCACTGCAAATTAAGGGTTAGCGACTGGCCGCCAGGGTGATCGACACCGACTCGGCAAAACGCAACGCATGGGGTTTGTCGACTTCGACTTCGGCGTACAGCACCGATGTGTTGCCCATCACCAGGTCGAGGATCTCCTGGGTCAGGCGCTCCAGCAGGGCAAAGCGGTTGCCTTCCACGTGGGCGATGATGGCCTTGGTGATGGTGCGATAGTTCAATGCGTGGTCGATGTCGTTGTCACGTACGGCTTCCTGGGCGGCATACAGGATGGTCAGGTTGATCAACACATCCTGCTTGTTGAGGATTTCATCCTCGTTGATCCCGATAAACGTGCGCAGGCACAGGTCTTTGACCCGGATGCGCGCCATGCCTGGCTGAAGTTGTGGCATTGCTACTTGCTCCGTCCAATCAATTGCAGAAACTCCATGCGCGTGGTGTTCGAGTCGCGGAAAGCGCCGAGCATCACCGAGGTGTTCATGGTTGAATTCTGTTTTTCCACTCCGCGCATCATCATGCACATGTGTCTGGCCTCGATAACCACCGCCACGCCGGCCGCCTGGGTCACCGCCTGGATGGCATCGGCGATTTCCCGGGTGAGATTTTCCTGGATCTGCAGGCGCCGGGCAAACATGTCGACGATGCGCGCCAGCTTCGACAGGCCGAGCACCTTGCCGGTCGGAATATAGGCCACATGGGCTTTGCCGATAAAGGGCAGCAGATGATGTTCGCACAGCGAATACAGCTCGATGTCCTTGAGGATCACCATCTCGTCGTTGTCGGAGGCAAACAGCGCACCGTTGACGATTTCTTCCAGGTTCTGTTCATAGCCATGACACAAGTACTGCATGGCCTTGGCGGCACGCTTGGGGGTGTCGAGCAAACCTTCACGCTCGGGGTCTTCACCCAGGCCCTTGAGGATCTCGCGGTAGTGGTGGGGCAGGGATAAAGTCATACAACATCCTCGCAAACGGCTTACTTGATATGCCGCCCGCCGTTGACGGTCAGGGTGGTACCGGTGATATACGGGTTATCCAGCAGGTAACGCACGCTCTGGTAAATCACCTCGGGCCCGGGTTCGATGCCCAGTGCCGCCTTGGCCAGGACTTTTGCGCGGTAGGCCGCGTCGTCGCCCTCGTTAAACATCACCATCGCCGGGGCAATGCCGTTCACCTTGATATCCGGTGCCAGTTGCGCGGCAAACGACAAAGTCAGGCTGTCGAGCCCGGCCTTGGTGGCGCAGTAGGCAATGTGCTGGCGGCTGCCCTTGCGGGTCACGTCATCGCTGATGTGCACGATATCCGCAGGCGTGGAGCGTTGCAGCAAGTGCGCACAATGCAGGTTGATCAGGTATGGCGCAAGCATGTGCACGCTGAACATGTCGGCAAAGGCGCGGCTCTCGTCGCCAGGCGTTTCCGCTTCCCAGGCCGAGGCATTATGGATGATCGCCCGCAGGCTTTGGGTGTGCTTCTTCAGCTCGTCGATGAACGCAAGAATGCCGGCCTCGCTGGAAAAGTCAGCAAACACGCCAGTCGCACCGCGCTCGCGCAAGGCCTGCACGCCGGGACGTTCACTGCGGTAGCTGAAAATCACCGGCTGCCCTTCGTCCAGCAGGCGCAAGGCGCAATGCAGGCCGACACGCTGGCCGGCACCGGTGATCAGGATCGGGGCGGGAGTTGAAGACATGGGAGGCTCGTATCGCGGGCAGGCCAAAACTATACCAGCGCGCGGCCTCCCTTGTACTCACGCAGCGGCTTCGGTGACCTTTACCCGAGCCGGCGCCGGGTGCAGCCAACCGGCCAGCAGGTGGGTCGACAACGGAATAAAGAAGTAAACCATCAACGGCGTAAGCGCGAGGGTGCTGACCAGTACTCGGGTGAGTAAACCCAACTCGGCGAGCAGCGGCTCAAGGCCAAAATTGAACAGCAGCGACACCGGGAAAAACGCCAGCCAGATGGCCACGGCTTGTTTCCAGCGTGGCGGTCGTGCGGCGGCGGCGCCGAACCAGCCGTCTATACCGCGTACACGATGCTCCGACGGCGCAGCAAACAGCTCACTGCCACGCCCGAGCCATGCGCCACGGGACGCGGAAAACTCCCACGCATGCAGGGTCTTTTCGTCGGCGAAGCGGAAAATAATCTGGAATTCATCATCGTTGGGTGGCGGTGCAAGCACGCCGGAGCCCAGGTAGCCGGGGAAGTCCGTGGCCAATTGCTCGCCTTCGCGCAGCCAAGCCATCAACTCTTCATAACGACCCGTGGCCACGCGGCGCGCAACCATCAGGGTGACAGGGGAGGTAGACATTGTGTATCTCCATAAGGATCAGGTGCGCTGGGCCGGGTAGGCGGCGCACGAACGAAGCTGCGGGGTAAGCAGCCACGTTGAAAAAACAGGCAAGGATTATTCCTGTTTTGAAAAAATACGCCAGCGGCATTGGTCGGGTTGCCGTAGGCCTTGAAACGGACAGGTTTATGGGCGTTAAATGGGATCCAAGTTTTCCACGGTGTTTTTAGTGCGCTGATGTCCGTAATGACTGCTCCTCTCCCTGATACGACGCTTTGCAATCCAGCCGATTGCGGTGAGCTGTTCCCGATTCGGGAAGTGGCAAGATTGACAGGCATCAACCCCGTTACCTTACGCGCCTGGGAGCGTCGTTACGGGCTGATCCAGCCGATTCGCACTGAAAGCGGGCACCGCTTGTATTCACGCACCGATATCGATACCGTTCATCGCATTCTTGACTGGATAGAACGCGGCGTAGCGGTGAGCAAGGTCGGCAAAATCCTCGCCCGTGGTGATCAGCAGGCTGAAACAACGGCCGGCGCGCCAGCCGGTGCGGAATATGAATGGAGCCAATGGCAGCAGCAAATGCGAACGGCCATCGCGGCCTTTGACGACCGGCAACTGGACCGGTTGTATGGCCAGATTTTCTCCGCCTACCCGGTCGCGGTGGTTTTCCAGGACATCCTGATGCCTCTCTGGCAGCAGCTGTTGCGCCACCAGGGGCTTTTTGGCCAAACCAGCGAGTGGTTGTTTTTTGATGGATTCTTGCGCAGCCGCACCTGGAAACGCCTGCAAATCGCCTGTGCTTCGGCGGCACCGCGGGTGCTGCTGGCCGCCGTCGCGGGAGAATGCCGCGAGCTGGAATTGCTGGTGGCAGGGCTGCTGATGAGCAGTGATGAGTTGGCGGTCAAGATCCTGAGCGTGGGCCAACCGATTGATGAGTTGACGCTAATCTGTGAAAAAACCAAGCCACAAGCGCTGGTGGTGTTCTCCAATCATTCGCCCACCCTCGACCTGTCGCGGCGCCTTGAGCGGCTGGCCCTGACCCTGGATTGCCCGTTGATGCTTGCTGGGGATGCGTCGGAATTGGCCTACGACCAGTTGGAGGGGTCGACCGTCGGTTGCCTGGGCAATGAAGGACGATTGATGCAACGCCGTCTGCAGCAGTTTTTGCGTGGCGGCCTCGACACCTGACGTCAGGTGTGGACCTCGGGGTGAAACAGCCGGTGTTGCTGCAGGATGAACTGGCGCAGGCGCTCGGTCTCATCCACATCATTCTGGCTTAGGCGATAGGCGAACAGGCCTCGTGCGTTTTCCCGCTCCAGGGTGCCACGCACGGCGATGCGCTCGTAGCCGGAGGGGCTGAACCACAGGGAGAAGGTTCGGGGCGCCTTGATCCGCCCGCGAATCTCCACCAGTAACCCCTTGAACGACACCTCATGCACCCACAGTGCTCCCGGCTGCCCCTTGATGTTTTCCAGTGGCACCGGCTCTTCAAGCGCCAGGCGCCAGGGGCGAATCATTGGCCCGTCTTCGAAGATACTGGGTACACCCAGGCGCAAATGCACGGCATGAAACTCGTCTTCCACCAATTGCAGCGGAAAGGTCATTTGCTGGTTGTCGAATTGTGCCTGCAGCGTGACATGGTCTTGGGCGGCGAGGCGGGTAAGCAAGTCACGGATCTGCGCACCGCCATTTACCGTGAGGCTCGACGACGCATCCCGCACGTTGAGTTGCGGGTTATGGTGCATGGTCTGAATAAAATCCAGCTCGTCCTGCGTCAAAAGCGCGTCGCGTTGCATTGATCTTGCTCAAGAGGTGAGGTGTTAAAATGCCATTATCTCTCTAAAGACCGCATTTTCTAGTTTTTGTTAGATCCGCTCGTCGCCTTGAGTGCTGCAAGCTCTGCCTTGAGGTCTGCCAACTGGGCTTCCAGATGCGCGACGCGCTGCTGGGCCTTGACCTGAGCGGTCACCTCCTTCTGCACCCCCACAAAATAAGTCTGCCTGTCGGCCGGGTTGTAAACCGTTGATAACGACAGCTCATTCCAGAAATGCGTGCCGTCCTTGCGGTAGTTGCGCAGGATTTCCCGGCAGGAGCCGCCGCTCTCCAGGGCTTCGCGGACCGCCATCAGCCCTGGCTGGTCACGGTCACCGGACTGCATGAAGCGGCAGTCCTGGTAGAGGATTTCGTCGAGGGTGTAGCCGGTCATGCGCTCGAACGCCGGGTTTACGTAGATCAATGGCTTGTCCTTGCCCTCGCGCTCGGCGATAACGATGCCATCGTTGGAAGCGTTGATCACCAGTTGCATCAGCTTGGCATTAATCATTGAGCGGTCCATGGCTTGTCTTGGGAATTTGCAGTTTAAGACATGCCGGGCGCCTGTCCACTTGACCCAGCTGTTAATATCCCAGGCTTTTAGTCAGTTACAGGATCAGATTGATGAAAGTCGCCATCCTTTCCGGCTCGGTGTACGGCACGGCTGAAGAAGTCGCCCGCCACGCTGCAAGCATTCTCAACGCTGCCGGTTTCGACGCCTGGCACAACCCGCGCGCCACCCTGGCCGACGTGCAGGGCTTCGCGCCCGAAGCTTTCCTGGCCGTGACCTCTACCACCGGCATGGGCGAATTGCCCGACAACCTGCAGCCCCTGTACTCGACCATTCGCGACCAGCTGCCGGCTGCCTGGCGCGGGCTGCCGGGCGCGGTGATCGGCCTGGGTGACGCGAGTTATGGCGACACCTTCTGCGGTGGCGGTGAACAAATGCGCGAGCTGTTTGCCGAGTTGGGCGTACGTGAAGTGCTGCCGATGCTGCGCCTGGACGCCAGCGAAAGCGTAACCCCGGAGGCCGACGCCGAACCGTGGCTGGCCGAGCTGGTCACTGCACTGCGCGGTTGACCGGAAACTCGCGCAATAACGCGAGCCAGGCCTGCGCAGCTTTCGACAGGTAGGCGCCCTCACGCCAGATAAAGGCGATGTCCCAGCGCAGGTATTCCGGCGCCTTGAGCGTGAGGCGCACCACCCCGGGCCGCACCAGGCCCCTGGCGACCACGCTGGGCAGCAACACCACGCCCTGGCCGGCGGCCACCAATGCTGCGAGAAAATCCGCCTGGCCGCTGCGCCCGCTTTCCTTCGGGGTAAAGCCCACTTGTTGACAAGCTTGTAGCAAGCGGTCATTCAGCACAAAGCTGCGCTGATACATCAGGAACGGCGTATCGGCCAGCTCCTCAAGGCGGATCTGCGCGTTATCGGCCAACGGATGGTCCATTGGCAGCAACGCGTCCAGCGGCTCATCACAAAACGCTTGCCAGGCGAACGCCGGGTCGCTGGGCATCAGGCTGCCGCCCACCTCCAGTTCCCCGCTCAAGATCGCCTGTTCGATATTGCGGCTGCCACCTTCGAGCAATTGAATCGTGACATTTGGGTAGCGCCGGCGATATTCGGCAAACAGCCCGGCGAACAACGTATCGCCGCCCAGTTGCGGCAGGCCCATGCGCAGCTCGCCACGGGTCAGTTGGTTCAAGTCATCCAGTTCACTGAGCAACTCGGCTTGCTGGCGCAGCATGGCCTCTGCCCGTTGCAGCACCACCTGGCCGGCAGCCGTCAGGCGAATCTGTGAACCCAGGCGATCCAGCAGTGGCGTGCCCAGGCTTTGTTCGAGCTGGGCCACCTGCTTGCTGACGGCAGACTGGCTGATGTGTAAGGTTTTGCCCGCTTGGGTAAAGCCACCGCGGTTGATCACTTCGACAAAGCTGCGCAGCTGTTTGAATTCCATCGGCCTGATTCCATTTAGGAATGGCTTGCAGTCTAACAATTCGCTGTGGGGATGCCACGGGCCTCTTTAAAATGGGAACCTCGCGAGGACCCAAAGCTCATGAAACGTTTCACCTTCAAACGCGTCGCTCGGTTGCTGGCTGAACTGGTCGTACTGCTGGCTATTTACTTTCTCGGTTGCGAATTCGCTGCCTGGCTGAGTTGGCCCATCCCCGGAGGTGTGGTCGGCTTGGGCCTGTTGCTGCTGACCTTCGCCACCGGCCTGGTGAAGCCGGCGGCCCTGCAACTGGGGGCCGGTGTCCTGATGGCGGAGATGTTGCTGTTCTTTATTCCTGCCCTGATGAGCCTCCTGGACTACGGCGGCCTGGTACGCCACGACGGCTGGAGGATCATGCTGGTAATCGGTTTCAGCACCTTGTCGGTCATGCTGGTAACCGCGTTTACCGTGGAGTTCGTCTGCCGCTGGAAGCTGCGCCATGAAGCTTGAACTGATGCCGATGTTCTGGCTGGCGCTGACCCTTGGGGCCTACGGCTTCAGCCGCTGGATCTACCGGCGCACCGGGCGCTACCTGCTATCGCCACTGATTTTAGTGCCCGCACTGTTGCTGGCGGTGGCCGTGCCGATGAAAACCGCCTACGCCGAATACTCCACCGACACCCACTGGCTGATGCTGGTGCTGGGCCCGGTGACCGTGGCGTTTGCGATTCCGATCTGGCAACAGCGTCAATTGCTGATGCGTCACTGGTCCGCCCTGTTGCTGGGGATGGTGGCGGGCAGCGCGGCGTCCATCGCCACCTCCTATGGCCTGGCCAAGGCTTTGGCGCTGGACAGTTCGGTGACGATGTCTTTGGTGCCCCGTTCGATCACCACCCCATTCGCCATGCCCGTGTCGTCGGACCTGGGCGGCGTGCCGGAACTGACGGCCGTGTTCGTGATGTTCACCGGCGTATTTGGCGCCATGCTCGGCGGCGTGCTGCTTAAGTGGTTGCCGCTGCGCACGCCTCTGGCGCGCGGCGCATTGTTTGGCGTGGGCGCCCACGGCGCGGGTGTGAGCCGGGCCCATGAAGTGGGCGGCGAGGAAGGCTCGGTGGCGGGCCTGGTGATGGTGCTCACCGGGTTGCTCAACTTGTTCGCCGCACCTTTACTGGCGTCGCTTCTCTGACGCCATTTGAACAATTTCGAACTATTCTCAGGACTGACCCGCTCGGTCATCAAGCTGGCTGCCAATGCAACTACGGCGGCCTGTTGGTCTGATTAGACTGGCCCTTCACCCAAAAAAATAATAATAAAACGCGCCAAGGAGGTCATTGCCGTGAGCCTAGCCACTGTTCAATCGACACACAGCGTAAAAGATCAGGTCAGCGCTGCCGAATGGCAGACCCGCGTCGACCTTGCCGCGTGCTACCGCCTGGTAGCGATGCACGGTTGGGACGACCTGATTTTCACCCACATTTCGGCCAAGGTACCGGGCACCGAAGACTTCCTGATCAACCCCTACGGGCTGATGTTTCACGAGATCACAGCGTCGAGCCTGGTGAAGGTCGACCAGGCCGGCAACAAGCTGATGGCCAGTCCCTATGAGGTCAACCCGGCGGGTTACACCATCCACAGTGCGGTACACGAAGTGCGGCATGACGTGGTTTGCGTGCTGCACACCCATACGGCTTCCGGCATCGCCGTTTCGGCGCAAAAGCAGGGCGTGTTGCCCATCAGCCAGCAATCCTTGTTCGTGTTGTCCAGCCTGGCCTATCACGCTTACGAAGGTGTGGCGCTGAACCATGAGGAAAAGGCCCGCTTGCAGGCCGACCTTGGCGACAATAATTTCCTGATGCTGCATAACCACGGTCTGCTGACCTGCGGTGGCACCATTGCCGATACCTTCTTGATGATGTTCACTTTCCAGCGCACCTGCGATATCCAGGTGCTGGCGCAGAACGGTGGCGCCGAGTTGATCAGCATCGCACCACCGATATTGGCCGGTGCCCGGGCGATGATCGCCGGGGTTACCAAAAGCGCCCAAGGCATGGGCGGTGCGCTCGCGTGGCCGGCCTTGCTGCGCAAGCTCGATGCACTCGACCCCGGGTATAAAAGCTGATGCCACTCGCCGAGATCCCGCTGCGCATCTGGCGCCAACGCGCCCAGAGCTTCGAGTTTCGTGGCCATACCATTCGTTACTGGGTGGCGGGGCAGGGCGAGCCGTTGCTGCTGATCCATGGTTTCCCCACCGCCAGTTGGGATTGGCATTACCTCTGGCAACCGTTGGCGCAGCGCTATCAGGTAATTGCCTGCGACATGCTGGGGTTTGGCGATTCGGCCAAGCCGCTGGACCATGCCTACTGCCTGCTGGAACAGGCGGATTTGCAGCAGGCGCTGCTGGAGCATCTTTGGGTGCGGCAGCCGGTGCATGTGTTGGCCCACGATTACGGGGACAGCGTCGCCCAGGAATTGTTGGCGCGGCATTACGAAGGGCTGTTTCAGATGGCCAGTTGTGTGTTTCTCAATGGTGGGTTGTTTCCTGAAACCCATCGTCCGGCTTTGGTGCAAAAGCTGTTACTCAGCCCGCTGGGATGGATGATTGGGCGGGCGTTTGGGCGTAATGCGCTGGCCAACAGTTTCGGGCAGATTTTCGGGCCGGCGACTCGGCCGAGTGAAAGTGCGCTGGATGATTTTTGGAGTTTGATCGAGAGCCAGGAGGGGCCGCGGATTTTGCACAAGTTGATTACGTACATTCCTCAGCGTCGGCAGCAGCGGGATCGGTGGGTGGCGGCGATGCAGCGGGGGGAGGTAGCGTTGCGGGTGATCGATGGGGAGGTTGATCCGATTTCCGGGGGGCATATGGTTCAGCGTTATTGTGAGTTGGTGCCGCATGCGGATACGGTGGTGTTGGCGAATATTGGGCACTATCCGCAGATTGAGGCGCCGGTGCAGGTGTTGAAGCATTATTTGGCGTTTCGGGACGGGCTTGGGGTTGGGACTGCTCGGGTGGCTTATTCTTGATTGGGGTTGAGTACATATCCGTTGCTTCGGTAACGGCTTCTTATGGTTTCGCTCTTACAGCGAGTCACTTTGCAAAAGCGGCAAAGTAACCAAAACGCTCTGCCCCGCCTGTCGGCACCTCGCTTAGGCTCGGTGTGCCCGAACGAAGGCATTGCTCCGCGGGCCGCCGCGACGGCCCGTCCCTGGCCCGTCGCGGCTAAACCGGCGTCCTGCCGGTTTACCCGCTCCTCAATCCCTGCGTTCGGCCTCGGGCTGAATGGGGCAGTCAGATCAAGATCAAAAGCAAGAGCACGGCGGCCTGAAAGCCGACCTGAGTGTTAAAAGCCAAGGCAAAAGCTGTAGGAGCTGGCTTGCCGGCGATGCAGGCGACTCGGTCTTTCAGTTACACAGAGGCGATGCCATCGCAGGCAAGCCAGCTCCCACATTTGACCGGGGACGCCAATCATCCCCCAGCCTTATCGCGCACCATTCACCCTCAACCGTGTTTATTGTGACCACAAGCCCCGTGCCTGACACTCCACCCATCCACCCATCCACCCATCCACCCATCCACCCATCCACCCCTAACCGTCCCTGGAGTTCCCAATGAGTGAGCCTGTGCAGTTCCAAGACAAGGTCGTGATCGTCACCGGTGCCGGCGGCGGATTGGGCCGCGCCCATGCACTGCTGTTCGCCAAACACGGCGCCAAAGTGCTGGTCAATGATCTCGGCGGCTCAACCCAGGGCGAAGGCGCCAACGCCTCGGCGGCCGACCGCGTGGTAGCCGAAATCCGTGAAGCCGGCGGCATCGCCGAAGCCAACCACGATTCCGTTACCGACGGCGACAAGATCGTGCAGAACGCCCTCGACGCCTTCGGCCGCATCGACGTGGTGGTCAACAACGCCGGGATCCTGCGGGACAAAACCTTCCACAAAATGGAAGACAGCGACTGGGACCTGGTCTACCGCGTACACGTCGAAGGCGCCTACAAAGTCACCCGCGCCGCATGGCCGCATCTGCGCGAACAAGCCTACGGCCGGGTGATCTTCACCGCCTCGACTTCCGGCATCTATGGCAACTTCGGCCAGTCCAACTACGGCATGGCCAAGCTCGGCCTGTACGGGTTGACCCGCACGCTGGCGCTGGAAGGCCGCAAGAACAACATCCTGGTCAACGCCATCGCGCCTACCGGCGGCACGCGCATGACTGAAGGCCTTATCCCGCCGCAAGTCTTCGAGCGGCTCAAGCCAGAACTGATCAGCCCGCTGGTGGTGTACCTGGGCAGCGAGGCCTGCCAGGAAACGTCTGGCCTGTTTGAAGTGGGTGGCGGCTGGATCGGCAAGACCCGCTGGGAGCGCAGCCTGGGGGTTGGGTTTGACCCTGAAGCGGGGTTCTCGCCGGATGATGTCGCTGCCCATTGGCAGCAAATCTGCGACTTTGACGGGGCCGCTCACCCCAAGGACAACATCGAGGCCTTGAAGGAGATGATGGCCAACCTGCAGAAGTACAGCCTCTGATCATTGCATTAAAAAGTTTTAATCAACCCGGGGCGCCATGGCGCCCCGGTTTATTTCAGGCATAAAAAAAGCCGCTGCAAAGGCAGCGGCTGAAGTAAGACGTTTGATCAAGGAGCAATAAATCAACGTCAGTGAACACGGGTAACAGATTGAAAAT
Source organism: Pseudomonas sp. A125 (assembly GCF_055409485.1). NCBI lineage: Bacteria > Pseudomonadati > Pseudomonadota > Gammaproteobacteria > Pseudomonadales > Pseudomonadaceae > Pseudomonas > Pseudomonas sp. A125. Next base: position 147,948 of record NZ_JBUZVP010000009.1, on the reverse strand, counting down.
GTTGATCAATCCATTAAATCTGGCTGTTCTTCCAGGCTCTGGAAGCGGGCGGTTCGCCCTGAAAGCCAAGCAAGAATAGGCTTTTGTTACAGAATGAAAAATAGCGATTCGGGACAAGGACTGTTACCAAACTGGCAACAGTGACGCCGGCGCCTCATACATCCCCCTGATAACCCTTCATCCATCTCGTCCATATCCCCGCCAATACCCCGGCCAGAGCGCCCCTTCATCCTTTCGAGCGACAACACGAATACCTCCTTGGTGCGCTTATCGCTCCTGATGACGGGCAGTAGGGTGGGGCCTTCTGTCACACCACCGGGGAAGACGCATGACAAGAACAACAATGCGCGCCATCTTCAGGCCACAGGCGCTGGCCGCTGCGGTTGCTTTGGGTTGCTGTGCCCAGGCGCAGGCTGTTTCGTTCAACATCGGCGAGATCGAAGGGCAATTCGATTCCTCGCTGTCGGTCGGTGCCAGTTGGGGCATGCGCGACGCCGATAAAAAGTTGGTAGGCATTCCCAACGGCGGCACCGGCCAGGCGTCCACGGGCGATGACGGCCGCCTGAACTTCAAGAAGGGCGAGACCTTCTCCAAGATCTTCAAGGGCATCCACGACCTGGAGCTCAAGTACGGCGACAGCGGCGTGTTCGTGCGTGGCAAGTACTGGTACGACTTTGAGCTGCAGGACGAAGACCGCGAATTCAAGCAGATCAGCAATAACCACCGCGACGAAGGCGCACGCTCTTCCGGCTATGAACTGCTGGATGCGTTTGTCTACCACAACTATTCCATCGGTGATTTGCCGGGCAACGTGCGCGTCGGTAAACAGGTGGTCAGCTGGGGTGAAAGTACCTTCATCGGCAACTCCATCAACAGCATCAACCCGATTGACGTTTCAGCCTTTCGCCGGCCCGGTGCCGAGATCAAGGAAGGCCTGATTCCGGTCAACATGCTGTTCGCGTCCCAAAGCCTGACCAACCAGTTGAGCGTGGAAGGGTTCTACCAGTTGAACTGGGAAAACACCGTGGTGGACAACTGCGGCACCTTCTTCGGTAACGACGTAGTGGCCCACGGTTGCAACGGTAACTACACGGTTGGCAGCCCGGCGATTGCGCCGTTGCAACCGGTGGCGGCGGCGTTTGGCCAGGGCTTCCAGGTCACGAACGAAGGCGTGGTGGTGCAGCGTGCAAAAGATCGCGAAGCGCGCGATGGCGGCCAGTTCGGCATGGCCCTGCGCTGGCTGGGCGACGACACGGAGTACGGCCTGTACTTCATGAACTACCACAGCCGTACGCCCACCGTCGGTACCATCACGGCCAACACCAGCCTGGCCACGATTGGCCGTATCGTCAACGCGGCCAACGGGATCGCTCCGGGTTCGGGCGCCGGCCTGGCGCAAAGTACGATGCTCGGTCGCGGCCAGTATTACCTCGACTACCCGGAGAACATCCGCCTGTTCGGTGCCAGCTTCTCCACCACCTTGCCCACCGGCACCGCGTGGACCGGCGAAATCAGCTACCGCCCGAATGCTCCCGTACAACTCAATACCACCGACCTGACGCTGGCCCTGGTCAACCCGATTGCCGGTAACGCCGCTTCACCGATCGCCAGTTCCTTCGGTGCTGACAACGCCGGCTACCGCCGCAAGGAAATCACCCAGATCCAGAGCACCATGACCCAGTTCTTCGACCAGGTGCTGGGCGCCGAACGCCTGACCCTGGTGGGCGAGGCGGCCTTTGTGCACGTCGGCGGGCTGGAGGCGAAATCCAAGCTGCGTTATGGGCGGGATTCGGTCTACGGCCAATACGGCTTCGGCGGCGACACCGACGGTTTCGTCACGGCCAACTCCTGGGGTTATCGCGCCCGGGCCATCCTCGACTACAACAACGTGTTCGCCGGGATCAACCTCAAGCCCAACGTGTCGTGGTCCCAGGACGTCAGCGGCTACGGCCCCAACGGCCTGTTCAACGAAGGCGCCAAGGCCATCAGCGTTGGCGTGGACGCGGACTACCGCAACACCTACACCGCAAGCCTGAGCTACACCGACTTTTTTGGCGGTGACTACAACACCCTCACCGACCGCGACTTCATCGCCTTAAGCTTTGGCGTGAACTTCTGATTGGGTTTAAGGAAGGACAAGAGACTATGCGCAAGATGATTCTGCAATGCGGCGTGTTGGCCCTGAGCCTGCTGGCTGCCAACGTGATGGCTGCTGTTTCGCCTGAAGAAGCGGCCAAGCTCGGCACCACGCTTACCCCGGTGGGCGCCGAGAAAGCCGGCAACGCCGACGGTTCGATCCCCGCCTGGACCGGCGGCATCCCGAAAAACGCCGGCGCGGTAGACAGCAAAGGCTTCCTCGCCGACCCGTTTGCCAGTGAAAAACCGCTGTTCGTGATCACCGCCGCCACGGTCGACAAGTACAAGGACAAGCTCTCCGAAGGCCAGGTGGCGATGTTCAAGCGCTACCCGCAAACCTACAAGATCCCGGTGTACCCAACCCACCGCACGGTCAACCTGCCGCCAGAGATCTACGAGTCGATCAAGCGCAGCGCGCTCAATGTGCATGCGATCAACGACGGCAATGGCCTGGAAAACTTCACCGGCAACCGCTACTACGCCTTCCCGATTCCGAAAAATGGCGTGGAAGTGCTGTGGAACCACATCACCCGTTACCACGGCGGCAACCTGCGCCGCATCATCACCCAGGCCACGCCGCAGACCAACGGCAGCTACACGCCGATCCGTTTCGAGGAAGAAGTGGCCGTGCCGCAACTGATCCCGGACATGGACCCGGTCAAGGGCGCCAACGTGCTGACCTTCTTCAAGCAGTCGGTGACCGCCCCGGCGCGCCTGGCAGGCAACGTACTGCTGGTGCATGAAACCCTCGACCAGGTGAAGGAACAGCGCCTGGCCTGGGTCTACAACGCCGGCCAGCGCCGGGTACGCCGTGCCCCGCAAGTGGCCTACGACGGGCCGGGTACCGCAGCCGACGGCCTGCGCACCTCGGATAACTTTGACATGTTCTCCGGCGCCCCCGACCGCTACGACTGGAAGCTGGTGGGCAAGAAGGAAATGTACATTCCCTACAACAGCTACAAGCTTGACTCGCCGACGCTCAAGTACGACGACATCATCAAGGCCGGCCACATCAACCAGGACCTGACCCGCTACGAGCTGCACCGGGTCTGGGAAGTGATCGGTACCGTCAAGCCAAGCGAGCGGCATATTTACGCCAAGCGCCACATGTACATCGACGAAGACAGCTGGCAAGTCGCGCTGGTGGACCACTACGACGGCCGCGGCCAACTGTGGCGCGTGGCAGAAGGGCATGCGCAGTTCTACTATGACCACCAGGTGCCGGCCTACACCGTCGAAACCCTGTACGACATCATCGCCGGGCGCTACATCGCGCTGGGGATGAAGAACGAGGAGAAGAGCAGCTTCGTGTTCGGCTTTGCGGCCAAGGCGGCCGACTACACCCCGGCAGCGTTGCGCTCGGAAGGCGTGCGCTAAAACCTGATTTAAATGCGCTCAAACTGTAGGAGCTGGCTTGCCTACGATAGCGGTGTATCAGTAACAGATACCTAACCTGACACACCGCTATCGCAGGCAAGCCAGCGCCTACAATTTCATGCCGGGTTGCCGTTTGGCTCCCGGCTTTTTTATGCCCGCCAATCAGCCTGCTGAATACTCCTCAACAACCGCCAGCCACAGGACTAGGGTAGGCGGCACGCTGTATAAAATAAAAACAGGGACGCAGTAATGACCGCCATGACCCGTTGTCTGGATCGTCCTGGATTCATGCCACGCTTGTCTGCCCATCATCTGCTGCGCCCACGCCTGGCCGGGCCGTTGCTCAACGCGTCGGCGCGGGTGAAGTTACTCTGTGCGCCGGCCGGCAGTGGCAAGAGCGCCCTGCTCGCCGAGTGTGCGTTGCAGGCGCCTGCGGATTGCCAGGTGTACTGGTTGCCGCTGAACGGCGCGGGCCAGGATTTATGCCAGCGTCTGGCGCAAAACCTCGGCCTGGATTTTATCGATGAACCCACGTTGCTGCTGGCTCTCAACCGCTGGCAAGCACCGGCCTGGCTGTTTCTCGATGACTTCTGCAGGGTGCCGGCGCCGGAGTTGGATGCGTTGCTTGATCGCATTCTGGCGGCCAGCAGCCCGGCCTTGACCTGGTGGATTGGCGCGCGGCGACGGCCGGCCTGTAACTGGCCCCGGCTGTTGCTCGACGATGAATTGTGGGAGTGCAATGCTGCCGAGTTGGCGTTTGATCACACCGAGATCCACTACTTGGCCGGGCCGTGCGCCGACAAGGTGCTGAAGTTCAGCGCCGGCTGGTGTGCGGGCGCTCGCATCGCATTGCTTGAAGGCGAAGGGCACCCCGACAAAACCTTGCTCGACTACCTGCAACACGAGCTGTTCAGCGGCCTGGCCCCGGAATTGGCCGAAGCCTGGCGCGTGCTCGCGCACCTGCCACGCTTCAACCCGAGTGTGTGTGAACACCTGTTTGGCTTTGGCGACGGTGGCGAGTACCTGCGTGACTTGCAGGCGTTGGGGGCCTTTATCGAACCCTGGGAAGATTCCACCGACTGGCTGCAAATCTTCCCGCCGCTGGCCCAACTGATGCGCGACGAACCCTGGCCGGCCAAGCGCTCCTGGCACCGGCGCGCCTGCCAATGGTTTACCGTCGCCGAGGACTGGCAGGCGGCGTTTGAACAGGCGCTGCTGGCCGAAGAATACGAAGTGGCCGTGAGCCTGTTGCAGCATTTCAGTTTTGAAGACCTGTTCCGCCAGCAAAATGCGGTGCTGCTGTTGCGCCTGCATGAGCAGCATGGCGATGAATTGATGCTGGGCTCGGCGCAACTGGTGGGCCTGGTGACGGCGGCGTTGCTGTTTGCCGGACGCTTCGACCAGGCGGCGTTGTGCATCGATCAACTGGCGCGTTTCACGCCGCAACCGACCGCGCACTTGCAGCGCTATCTGCTGGCCCGCTGGCAGGCGCAATGGGGCTGGCTGTTGCATCTGGGAGGCGAAGCCGCACGCGCCCGGGAGCATTTTCTCGAAGCCCTGCAAGACTTGCCCGAAAGCGCCTGGACATCGCGCTTGATGTGCCTGTCGGGGCTGACCCAGCAAGCCCTGCTGCGAGGCGAGCTGGATGTAGCCCAAGGGCTGAACCGTGAGGCGTTATGCCTGGCGCGCTCCCACGGCTCTTTGCTGCTTGAGGCATTGCTGGAGCTGGATCATGCGCAGTTGCTGGAGCAGCGTGGCGCCCCGTATAGGGCTCAAAGCCTGCTGGAAAACGTGCAGCGAATGCTGGTGCAACAGCGCCTCAAGGCCGGGCCGTTGGTAGGGCGTATCTCGCTGCGACGTGGGCACCTGGCCCTGCGCCAAGGTCACGACGCCGTCGCCGCCGAATGTTTCGCGTCCGGCCTGGGCATGTGCCTGCACAGCCAGGACAAGCGCGTGCTCTACGGCTATCTCGGCCTGGCGCTGTTGGCGGCCAACAAAGGCGATTACGCCCAGGCGTTTATCCAACTGCGGGATGCCGAGCGCCTGATGCAGCAACGCCAGGTGCCCGACACCGTTTATCGTGCCGTGCTGCTGTTGCTCAGTGGGCATTTCTGGTTGCAGCAGGGCCGCGCCGAACTGACCCTGGAAGCAGTGACCCGCGTGCTGCGTCACTACCGTGGGCCCAAGGCCAAACAAGCACCGCCGGCCACCCTGGAGCTGATCCCGCGTCTTGAGTACTTGCAGGTGCTAGCCGAAGTGAAATTGCGCCGGGCCGAAGAGCCCATCGCGCGCCTGGGTGGGTTACTGGAGACTGCTCGGCAACGCGGCATGCTGTGCCTGGAAGCGGAGTTGCAGTTGGTTTTGGGGGAAGTGGCCTGGCAAGTAGGCGATCGGCCATTAGCCGTGCGCTCACTGGAAGCCGGGCTGGAACTGGCGGGGCGCTGCCAGGTGCAACAGGCGATTCGCGAGTTGCGCCTCAGGCAGCCGGGGTTGTTGAGTGCGTTGGGGCTGGAGCCGCAGGAGTGCCTGGCGGCGGCGGGGGAAAACCCGTTGAGCCAGCGCGAGCTTGAGGTGCTGAAGTTGATCGCCCTGGGCAATTCCAATCTGGAAATTGCCAGCCAGTTGTTTATCTCGCTGCACACGGTGAAAACCCATGCGCGGCGCATTCATAGCAAGTTGGGGGTAGAGCGGCGCACCCAGGCAGTGGCCAAGGCCAAGACGCTGGGCTTGATGGCTTGAACTCTAATCTCGAAATCAACGCAGGCTAATGTGGGAGCCGGGCTTGCCCGCGATGACGGTGTGTCAGGGGCAGATAGCTAACCTGATGCACCGCTATCGCAGGCAAGCCAGCTCCCACAGTTGAAAGGCGTTGTGTCAGGGAAGCTGATAACCCATGCGCCAACTCACTGACTGGGTCGCCGCCAACAAACGATTCGCCGCCGGGCCGTCTTCATCGGCATGGAACAACGACGTCGGCCCCACCACGGTCAATACCGCCGCCACCTGGCCGACCGCGTTGAACACCGGCGCCGATAACGCGTCTACGCCAGGCATGAGCAAACCGTGCACAAAGTGCAAGCCGCGCTGGCGGATCTGCTCGCAGGTGGTGGCGTAGGCCTGGTCATCCGCCAACGCATGGGCGATGCCCGCCTGAATCTCCCGCTCGCGCAACTCCACGGTTTCCCGCGACGGCAGGAACGCACTGAACACCAGCCCGGTGGACGAACTGAGCAGCGGCAACACCGAACCCAATTGCGTCACCACCGTCACCGCGCGCACCGCAGGCTCGATATGCACCACGGTTGCGCCCTGGTTGCCCCAAACGGCCAGGAAGCAGGTTTCATTCAACTCGTCCCGCAGTTCTGCCAGGGGCAGGGCGGCGACTTTCAGCACGTCCATGCTGCCCAGCGCGGCCAGGCCCACACGCAAGGCTTCGCGGCCCAGGCCGTAATGGTTGGTGGCGGTGTTCTGCTCGGCAAACCCTGAGGCAATCAGCGCCTGCAAGTAGCGGTGAACCTTGCTCGCCGGCATTTGCACGTGCTCGGCCAGGCGCGACAACGAGGTGGCCGGCGACAGTTCAGCCAGGGCCTTGAGGATGTCGGTGCCCACTTCGGCCGAGCGGACTTTCTGTTTACCGGTGTCGCGGGGAGCGGGCGGCTTTTCCATGGAGGGCATGAATCCGAAAGACGAATGGGCGTCTTTATAGCTTGACGGTCAACAGGTATCAAATTACGTTATGCGTAACTGGATTACGATAAAAACAACTTCCGCTCAGAGGACGATCCATGACCCTCGAATACCAATCAGGCTTCGGCAATGAATTTGCCAGCGAAGCCTTGCCCGGCGCCCTGCCGGTCGGCCAGAACGCCCCGCAGAAAGCGCCCTACGGGCTGTACACCGAACTCTTCTCCGGCACCGCCTTCACCATGGCCCGCAGCGAAGCCCGGCGCACCTGGCTGTATCGCATCCAGCCGTCGGCCAATCACCCGGCGTTCGTCAAGCTGGAGCGGCAATTGGCCGGTGGCCCGCTGGGCGCCGTAACGCCAAATCGCCTGCGCTGGAACCCGCTGGATATTCCGGCTGAACCGACAGACTTCATCGACGGGCTTGTAGGCATGGTCGCCAATTCAGCGTCCGAAAAACCCTCTGGTATCAGCATTTACAACTACCGCGCCAATCGCTCGATGGACCGCGTGTTCTTCAACGCCGACGGCGAACTGTTGATCGTTCCCGAGCAAGGCCGCCTGCGTATTGCTACCGAATTGGGTGTGCTGGACGTCGAGCCGCTGGAAATCGTCGTGCTGCCACGCGGCCTCAAATTCCGCGTCGAACTGCTGGATGTCCAGGCCCGCGGCTACGTCGCCGAGAACCATGGCGCGCCACTGCGCCTCCCGGACCTGGGGCCGATCGGCAGCAACGGCCTGGCCAATGCACGGGATTTCCTCACGCCCGTCGCCCATTACGAAGACCTCAAGCAACCGACCACGCTGGTGCAGAAATTCCTCGGCGAACTGTGGGGTTGCGAGCTGGACCATTCGCCGCTGAACGTGGTGGCGTGGCACGGCAACAACGTGCCGTACAAATACGACCTGCGCCGCTTCAACACCATCGGCACCGTGAGTTTCGATCACCCCGACCCGTCGATCTTCACCGTATTGACCTCGCCCACCAGCGTGCACGGCTTGGCCAACCTCGACTTCGTGATCTTCCCGCCTCGCTGGATGGTCGCGGAAAACACCTTCCGGCCGCCGTGGTTCCACCGCAACCTGATGAACGAGTACATGGGCCTGATCCAGGGTGCCTACGACGCCAAGGCCGAAGGCTTCCTGCCCGGTGGCGCGTCGCTGCACAGCTGCATGAGCGCCCACGGCCCGGATGGCGAAACCTGCACCAAGGCCATCAACGTGGAGCTTGCGCCCCACAAGATTGATAACACCATGGCGTTCATGTTCGAGACCAGCCAGGTGCTGCGTCCTACACAGTTCGCGCTGGAGTGCTCGCAGCTGCAACCTTCCTACGACGCTTGCTGGGCCTCGCTGCCCACAACCTTCAACCCGAATCGGAGATAACCCATGACTCAGCCTAATCTCACCCGCAGTTGGGTGGCTTCCGCCAACGGTCATCGGGATTTCCCGCTGCAAAACCTGCCGCTGGGTGTGTTCAGCGTTAACGGTTCTGCGCCGCGCAGTGGCGTGGCAATTGGCGAGCACATTCTCGATCTGCAGGCCGCTTTGGAATGCTTTGCGGGCGAAGCCCGTCGCGCCGTTGAAGCTACCGCTGGCGGCCAGCTCAACGCCTTTTTCGAACTCGGCCGTGGCCCACGTGTGGCCCTGCGTGAGCGCCTGCTGGAACTGCTGGCGGAAGGCAGCGACCAGCAAGGCAAACTGCAAGCTGCGCTGCTCCTGGCTGCCGATTGCCAGATGCACCTGCCAGCCAGAATCAACGATTACACCGACTTCTACGTGGGCATCGAGCACGCGCAAAACGTCGGCAAACTGTTCCGCCCGGACAACCCGTTGCTGCCCAACTACAAGTACGTGCCGATCGGTTACCACGGCCGCGCGTCGACGATTCGTCCTTCAGGCACCGAAGTTCGTCGCCCTAAAGGCCAGACCCTGCCAGCCGGCCAGACCGAACCGACCTTCGGCCCTTGTGCACGTTTGGATTACGAGCTGGAACTGGGCATCTGGATCGGCCAGGGCAATGCCATGGGCGACTCGATTGCTATCGGCGACGCCGCTGATCACATCGCCGGTTTCTGCCTGCTCAACGACTGGTCGGCGCGGGATATCCAGGCATGGGAATACCAACCGCTGGGGCCGTTCCTGTCGAAGAGCTTTATCACCAGCATTTCGCCGTGGGTGGTGACGGCTGAAGCCCTGGAACCTTTCCGCAAGGCACAGCCGGCGCGCCCCGAAGGCGACCCGCAACCGTTGCCGTACCTGCTGGACAAGCGCGATCAAGCCGCCGGAGGCTTTGATATCGAACTGGAAGTGCTGCTGACCACCGCCTCGATGCGCGAGCAGAACCTGCCGGCCCATCGCCTGACCCTCAGCAACACCCAACACATGTACTGGACCGTGGCGCAAATGGTTGCGCACCACAGCGTCAACGGTTGCCAGTTGCAGGCCGGTGACCTGTTCGGTTCAGGCACCTTGTCGGGGCCGCAACCCGGTCAGTTCGGCAGCCTGCTGGAAATCACCGAGGGCGGCAAAAAGCCGATCGAACTGGCCTCCGGCGAAGTGCGTAAATTCCTTGAAGATGGCGACGAAATCATCCTGCGTGCCCGCTGCACCCGCGACGGTTTCGCTTCCATCGGCTTCGGCGAATGCCGGGGTACCGTGGTCGCGGCGCGCTGAGAGGGCCGGGCCATGGAACTCTATACCTACTATCGCTCCACTTCGTCCTACCGGGTAAGAATCGCGCTGGCCTTAAAGGGTGTGGACTTCACCGCGGTGCCGGTCAACCTGCTGGTGCCCAAGGGCGGCGCCAATCGCCAGCCGGAATACCTGGCTATCAACCCCCAAGGTCGCGTGCCGGCCTTGCGCACCGATGACGGCGATGTGTTGATTCAGTCGCCGGCGATCATCGAGTACCTGGAGGAACGTTATCCGCAGGTGCCGTTGCTCTCCAGGGACTTGGCAACCCGCGCGCATGAGCGCGCGGTGGCGTCGATCATCGGGTGCGACATCCACCCGCTGCACAACTCCAGCACCCAAAATCTGCTCAAGCAGTGGGGGCACGATGAGGCGCAAGTGCTGGAGTGGATCGGGCATTGGATCAGCCAGGGCTTGGCGGCGGTGGAGCAGTTGATCGGCGATCAGGGCTATTGCTTTGGCGAGCAGCCGGGGATGGCCGATGCGTTTTTGATCCCGCAGCTGTATGCAGCCGAACGGTTTAAGGTGTCGCTGGCGGCGTACCCGCGCATTCAGCGGGTGGCGGCGTTGGCGGCGCAGCATCCGGCGTTTATGGCGGCGCACCCTGCCAAGCAACCCGATACCCCTGACACGCCATAAATCAATGTGGGAGCTGGCTTGCCTGCGATCGCGATGTGTCAGGTTAGGTATCTGTTACTGATGCACCGCTATCGCAGGCAAGCCAGCTCCCACATGTGATCTACAGCGTGTCCAAAAAAAATATAAAAACAATACAGGTCCCTTGCGATGCAAAATCAGATTGCCAGCTTTCGTGCGGCACTCGACGCCCGCCCGGTGTCGCGCTATCAGTGGTTGATTCTCTTGTTGTTGGCACTGTTGCTGGTCACCGACGGTTACGACGCCCAGGTCCTGGGCTACGTCGTACCCGCGCTGGCCAAGGACTGGGGCCTGGAAAAGGCCGCGTTCGGCCCGGTATTCAGCGCCAATCTGCTGGGGTTGACCCTCGGCTCCCTGGCCGTCACACCGCTGGCCGACCGCTTCGGTGTGCGGCGCATCCTGCTGTGCTGCGTACTGATCTACGCCAGCCTCACGGTGTTGATGGTGTTCGCCAATTCCCTGAATACCCTGATGGCCGCGCGTTTTATCTGCGGCATCGGCATGGGCGGCGCGATGCCCAGCGCCATGGCCTTGATGTCGGAATATTCACCGCCACGCTTGCGAACGTTGATGGTGACGCTGGCGGCGTGTGGCTTTTCCTTCGGTGGCGCGGCGGGTGGTTTCGTGGCCGCCGGGGTTATCGACAGCTTCGGCTGGCAGGCGGTGTTCCTCGCCGGGGGCGTGACGCCGTTGTTGCTGTTCCCGTTTCTCGCCTGGATGTTGCCTGAGTCCTTACCGCGCCTGCTGCGTGACGCGCCGCCTTACGTGCGCCTGCAAAAAGTCACCGGGCGGATGTTGCCCGGCTGGCAGCCGCCGGCAGCGAGCGAGGAAGAAAACCGACAGGAGCAGGGCAGCAAACTGACGGTGGTGGAGCTGTTTCGCCAGGGTTATGCGCGCCCGACGTTGCTGCTGTGGGCGACGTTTTTTGTCAGCCTGATCCTGCTGTATTTCATGATCAGCTGGCTGCCTTCGCTGTTGCTGGAAAGTGGCCTGGGCCTGAACGAAGCCAATCTGGTGACCTCGATGTTCCTGTTCGCCGGGACCTTGGGTGCCATTGGCATGGCGTGGTTTGCCGACCGGCTCAAAAACAAAGTGCGCTTGTTGTCCGGCGTGCTGGCAGCGGCGGCGGTGTGCACCATTCTGCTGGGCCTGAACCACGATAACCCGCGATACCTGGTGGCCTGCGTGTTTGCGGCGGGCTTGTGCATCATCGGCGGCCAGCTGACGCTGAATGCGTTCGTCAGTAATTTCTACCCGGCGCACGTGCGGGCGACCGGCACCGGCTGGGCGCTGGGCGTCGGACGGTTTGGTTCGATACTGGGGCCGCTGTTCGGCAGCCTGCTGCTGGCGATGCATATTCCGGTGCAGCAGATTTTCTTCTTCTGTGCGATTCCGGCGGTGATGGCGGCATTGTTGATTATTCAGGTGCGCTCGCCAGTCAATGCACCACCGAGTTCGGCGGCAAGTGCCCCAGCCGTTCGGTCAGGCGCAGGCGCTGGATCGGATCCTCGCTGAGCATCAGCGCGTGTTCCAGATCAAAACGCTCGGCATTCGGGCAATCCAGGCGCTGATACAAACTGGCCCGGGCCAGGTAATCGGCAGCGCTGGCATTGCCCAGCTCCAGCACGCGCTCGGCATCCACCAGGGCGGCCAGGTGGTCGTCATTGGACAGGTGCAACTGGCGCAGATTGCGTGACAGCCGTTGCAGGATCGAACGCGGCTCGGCGGTGTGCAGGTGGTCGGCCTGCAATTTGAGGTTGGGCCCGTACTGGCGAGTCAGCAGGTCGCGGCAGTCGTTGGGGTACAGCCGTCGCCCGCCACAGGGGTCGAGCAGATGATCAGCACCCGGTACCCGCAACAGGAAGTGTCCCGGAAAGTTGACGCCGACCAACGGAATGTCCAGGCGTCGCGCCAACTCCAGTGCAATCAGCCCCAATGCCAGCGGCTGCCCACGCTTGCGCTTCAAGACCTTGTCCAGCAAGGCGGCGGCGGGGCGCAGCGGGGTATGGTCATCCTGGGCAAACCCCAGGTCGTTCATGCGCCGCAGCAGCGGTTGCCCGAGTTCATCCGGCGGCAGCATCGGCATGCTCAGGCTGACCAACTGCTGCAACACCTTGAAGTCGTGCAGGATGGCCAAGGGGTCAACCGCCGGGTCGTGCTCGGCCGCCATCCACAGCGCGGCTTCAAACAGCGCGGGTGGTGAGCGTTCCAGGCAGGCAAAAAAGGCGTCGCGGGGCTTCATTGGGTTCTCCGGCGGATGTCTCGTTTTAGCCTTGCTGCGACCTTTCGTCCAGTGCCTTAAGACGCGTCTTATCTGTTTATGTCGCAAACCCTTTAAAACCGGTGGCCTTATTCCTGCGTACTTGGGCAGGCTTTCGCTGGCAGTCCTATACTTGGCGCCTACCAGAAGTGATTCGGGAGCTCGACGATGTTTGCGCTCATGCACAGCACCCGCCTTGAATCGCTGCACCTGAGCGTCGATCCGGCCACCGGGTTGAAGGCGGTTATTGCCATCCATAACAGCCGCTTGGGCCCCGCCCTTGGAGGCTGCCGCTACCTCTCTTACCCCGACGATGAAAGTGCCGTGGAGGATGCCGCGCGCCTGGCCCAAGGCATGAGCTACAAGGCCGCCCTGGCCGGCCTGCCGGTGGGTGGCGGCAATGCGGTGATCATCCGCCCCGCCCATGTGGAAAGCCGCGCCGCGCTGTTTGAAGCCTTTGGCCGTTGCATCGAGCAGCTCGATGGCCGCTACATCACCGCCATCGACAGCGGCACCTCGGTAGCCGACATGGACTGCATCGCCCAGCAGACGCGCTATGTCACCAGCACCACGGCGGCGGGCGACCCGTCGCCCCACGCGGCCATGGGCGTATTCGCCGGCATCCGCACCACGGCCATGGCCCGCTTGGGCAGCGATAACCTGGAAGGCTTGCGCGTGGCAATCCAGGGCCTGGGCAACGTCGGTTATGCGCTGGCCGAGCAACTGCACGCCGCCGGCGCGGAATTGCTGGTCAGCGACATCGACCACGGCAAGGTGCAACTGGCCATGGAACAGTTGGGCGCGCACCCGATTGCCAACGAAGCCTTGCTCAGTACCCCGTGCGACATCCTTGCACCCTGCGGCGTGGGCGCGGTGTTCAACCGTTACACGGTCGCGCAGTTGCGCTGCGCGGCGGTGGCCGGCTCCGCAAGTGCGCAACTGACCAACCTGCACGTGGCTGATCAACTGGAAGGCCGTGGGATTCTTTACGCGCCGGACTACGTGATCAATTCCGGCGGGCTGATCTACGTTGCCCTCAAGCACGGCGGTGCAGAGCTGGAAACCATCACCGCGCACCTGTCGAACATTGGTACCCGCCTGACCGAAATCTTCGCGCATGCCCAGGCCGAAAAACGCTCACCCGCGCGGGTGGCGGATGAGCTGGCAGAGCGGTTGTTGTACCGCTGAAGCGGGTCAAAGCTGATATTTCTCCCGAGCCAGTTGGCCCACGCCCATACGATCAAGGATGTGCATCGGGCACAGGATCGTGACCCGCACGGTTCCCGGCAGGCGGCTGATTTCGATGGAGCCGTTGAGGGTCGCGCGGTTGCGCACTTCGTCGATCGGCAGCCCGGTCACGGCGGCTGCGCGTTCCAGTCCGTTGTCCGTCGCGACGTTAAGGTTTGTCCCACTGCCGATAAAGGTGATGGGCGCATTCTCCTCGATCTCTACCTGGCCCCACCGCTCACCCAATGCCTTTACCCGCAGGCGTTGCTCCGCGGTCATCGGGCGTGCCATGGGCGGCAGGTCGTCGAGGTTTTGCAGCAGGATCGGGCCGTCCAGCCTCAGGCCCTTGATCACCTGCACCGTCAATTCGGTTTCCCCCGACACATCGGTGGCATGCCCGGCAATTTCGCCGTTGCCCTGCTGGGCATGCATATCGCCCATGTACACCCCGGCGCCGGGGACTTTCACCGGGCAGATCAGGATGCAGCCTTCGCGCACCGAATTGGTGTCCATGTGGCCATCGGTTTTCGCGGCGTGCAGTTCTTCATGGGTCATGCCGTAGCGATGGGGCGCGCCCACCAGGTATTGGCCGAAGTCGCCGCAGTTGTGGGAGTCTGGAAGGTCCCGTGAAGGCGTGGTGCCAATGTTGCCCAGGAAAGGGCGCATATGCGCGGCCAGGCCGGGGATGTCGGCGCGGGCCAGGGACAGGATCGAATGCTGGGCAGACAATTGCGGCAGCGCTGACATGTCCGAGGCTTTGCCGGCCAGGCGGTCCGCCACGGCCTGATTGACCGTGAGGCTCACCTGATGCTCGGCATCCAGGACGATTACGTAGCCATTGCTGAAGCGAAACGCACTGACTTCGGCACCGCAGGCGTTGCAGCGGATAGCGTCTTCGCCAATGCCTTCGACGTGGCTCGCGGGATGCTCTTGCCCACAGTTGGAGCAGAACTTCGCGACGAACGGATCGCCGTGGTAACGCCCTTCGACAAAACTCATGACCCCCGAGGACGTGGCCAGGGAAGTGACGCGCATGCGCTTGATCTTCAGCGCTACCGCGTCGCCGATTTCGGCGCCGGCGATAAATACCGGCTGGGTGACTTCATGACCGCCTTCGAAAGCCGGTGTGATCATCGGCCCCCAGCAGCCGGGCGGGGTGCCGGTGATCAAGGTGCCACCGTCGGCCAGTGGCCCGAGCATTGTCTGGCTGGGGCCGAGCAGGCCGTTGGTGTAGGAGGTGACGCTGAGACGGTCGACAGAAGGGAGGTTATTCATTTTATTTTCCGGGCCCTGGATGATTGAATGTTGAACAGGCTTCAACACTTAAGCGCCGGTGTGTATCTGTGGTGTGTCGCGCCGCCGCGATTGCCGGTACGTGTGTATCTGAGGGGCATCCATACACACTCTGATACACCCGCAGTGGCGGTCGCGGGCAAATACAGATATCTCTGTTACACGCTTACTTTTTCAACCCCATCAGACCGAGGTTTGCATGTCCAAACAAACAGCAGGGCGCTCCACCGGGCGCATGATCACCTTCAAGCGCCCGGATGGCGCAGACGTCAACGGCTACCTGGCCAGCCCGGCAGTACTTGAAGGCGCGCCGGCGATTGTGGTGATTCAGGAGTGGTGGGGCGTCAATGATCAGATCAAGGGCGTGGCCAATCGCCTCGCCGAATGCGGCTACCGGGTACTGGTGCCGGACCTTTATCGCGGCGCCTCCACGGTGGAAGAGGAAGAAGCTCATCACCTGATGGATGGGCTGGATTTTGGTGATGCGGTTTCCCAGGACATCAAGGGCGCCGTGCAGTACTTGAAGGCGGATTCGAAAAAAGTCGGTGTGACCGGTTATTGCATGGGCGGGGCGTTGACGTTGTTGGCGTTGAACGCGATTCCGGAATTGGCCGCGGGCGTGGTGTGGTACGGCTTCCCGCCGTTGGAATACCTGGATGCGTCGAAGATCAAGGCGCCGCTGATTGGGCATTGGGGCACGCAGGATGCCTTCTTCAACATCGACACCGTGGCTGAACTGGAGTCAAAACTGCACGCAGCCGGTGTGGATGCGACCTTTCATCGCTACCTGGCGCGGCATGCGTTTGCCAACGAGACGGCGATTGGTGATGGCCGGATTGCAGACACGCAATACGATGCCGCCTGGTCGCAACTGGCGTGGGACCGCACGCTGACGTTCTTTGGCAAGACGTTATGGCAGGCGTAAAGCACACGGCATAACCCTGTGGCGAGGGAGCTTGCTCCCGCTGGGCTGCGCAGCAGACCCAAAAGCTTGGGAGCGCTGCGCACTCCAGCGGGAGCAAGCTCCCTCGCCACAGCAAGCTCCCTCGGCCACAGCAAGCCCTTTCGCCACTACTGGCAACGCATCACTCAGCCTCTGGCTGCCCAATTTCTGCCAATGCACTCGCATTGTTCTTGAACGCCGCCGCAAACGCCGCGCGGTTCTTGGCCATGAAAATACCGGCATCTTCTGCCTGCTTCTCGCTCAAGCCTTCGACGTTTTTCAACAGCACTTCCATCAGGGACTCTGCCAGTTCAAGCATCTGGTCGTGTGCGTCGGCAAGTTTGCGATCCACGAATGTAGTCTCCAGGTCACGGGTACTGCGATACAGGGTTTCAACAGCCATTTTTCGGCCTCGTCATCGGTGCAGTATTGAAGGGAGTTGCCCTTGGTTCGAGTGTCGCCAAGCGTTTTTGCGACTACTGTATTTATATACAGCTAAAAGCATAAGCCAATCCATGGGCTTTGGGTAGTGGCTTTTCAATGTAGCTGGCAAATGCTGGTTTGCCCTATCGGAAACTTCTCACAGGTTGGTGGGGTTGCAGGAGCGTCATTCAGTGGCTTACCTTCTCCGGGCTTCGCTTATGCGGTACACGAGTTTGGCGGCTCGAATTTAAGGAGCAAACATCTTGTAAATCCAAGGAATTGCACCATGGTAAAAATGACTGCCTGTTTTTCTGAATCGCCTATAAAGCCGCCTACCGCGCTTTTCGCTGTGACCCCAAATACTGACACCGAAACGTTACTCGCCAACGCCAGCGAAACCTTGAACAGTGCCCGTGAAATGGCCAGCAGCCTGGCTTTTGAGCTTGAAGGACCACAGCGAAGTTTGCTTCTGGCGATCCATCAACTGCTCGAAATGAGTGGGTTATTGGTCGATCAAGCGTTGGATCAAGTCGCCCCGACCTGATGTTGGACTGCTAAGTCGTTCCTGCGCTGGTGGGAACGACTGCATAAGGAGCCACAATGAGTTTTCATGACGTTCCGGAATTGCCTGAAAGCGAAAGTTCTGCTGTTTCCTATGACCGGTGGTTCCGCACTAATGTACAGGTCGCCCTTGAAGACGCGAGATCAGGTATCCCCCATGATCAGGTCATGTCTGAGATAAAGGCGCTGGTAGATGTTAAGCGTTTAGCTCATAAACCCGATTGAAGTGCCTCATATCACCCCGCCACCATCTCACTCCCTGTTCCCTGGCCTTTTTTCTGCATGCAGAGAAACCGTCACGTCCAACCCGCATTATCCGGTCGAGCCGACCTAAGGAAGCATCATCGTGAAAATCAACTGGGCTGAAAACCTGCGCAAGACCGTGCACCAACTGGCCGAGTCCTTGGGAAATCTGTTCGTTGAGACGTTCCACTACCTGGCGCTGTTCGCCATCGGTGCGGTGACTGCCTATGCGGCGGTGATGGAGTTTTTGGGGATGCTGGAAACGGGGCACATCAAGATCGATGACATCTTGCTGCTGTTCATCTACCTGGAACTGGGGGCGATGGTCGGGATTTACTTCAAGACCAACCACATGCCGGTGCGCTTTCTGATCTACGTGGCGATCACCGCGCTGACCCGCCTGCTGATCTCCAACGTGTCCCACCACAACCCGCCCGATATCGGCATCATCTACCTGTGCGGTGGGATTCTGCTGTTGGCGTTTGCGATTCTGGTGGTGCGGTATGCGTCGTCGGCGTTTCCGTCGGTGAAGGTCCAAGGCCCGCCACGTAAAGACGAAGCGAACCTGGAAACAGAGAAGGGCGAGCTCTAAAACCCTGCGTTGAGCGGCGGCCTGCTGACCGGCGGCCGCTGCAGTACCTGATGGCTGTCCCCGTCGGTCATCACCGCCAATATCTCAATCGCGCTGTGGCCCTGCTCAATTGCAATCCCGAACTGCACACTCTGCACCAGCCGTTTCAGGCGCTGCGGGTCGTTGCGTTGTTCGGCGCTGATCATGCGTTTGGCCACGACGCCGTCTTCGTCGGACAGGGTCAGCATGATGCTGCCGTCCAGCCTCTGGATGCTTAAATTGATCCGGTATTTCGGGGCGAAGGTGTCGGTGATGATCTGAAAAGGATTGTCCATGGTGCGTTACCGCCTGATAAGAACATGCAGTCATTGACGACCGGTGTCGGGATTAGTTCGCGTTTCCTGACCACCGGCCATTCTCTCGCTGAGGTTTTCACAAGGTCCGTTTTCCTCAAGTGCTGTACAGCAAGGGGCGTGCCGTACAAGCGTTCAGCAATGCCTTGAATTAACTGTGGGAGCTGGCTTGCCTGCGATTGCGGAGGATCAGCCGGCATTTATACCCACTGATCCACCGCCATCGCGGGCAAGCCCGGCTCCCACAGGGTGCGGCGTTCACTCAAGTCGTGGTGGGTGTGTCCTGTTTCAGGGCATGACCGAAAAAACGATCGCAGACAGCGCAATCAAGCCGATCAACACCACAAACACGTTGGACGCCTGGCCTGAGTACTGGCGCAAAGCTGGCACTCGGCGGATGGCGTACATCGGCATCAGGAACAACAGGCAAGCGATGATCGGCCCGCCCAGGGTTTCGATCATGCCCAGGATGCTCGGGTTGAAGGTGGCCACGGCCCAGCAGGTCAGCACCATGAACAGCGCGGTGCAGCGCTCCAGCCACTTGGCCGACATGCTGCGGTTGCGCCCGCGCAGGGATTTGACGATCAGGCCCTGGAAGCCTTCGCTGGCGCCGATGTAGTGGCCCAGGAAGGATTTGGTGATTGCCACCAGCGCGATCAACGGCGCGGCGTAGGCGATCACCGGGGTTTGGAAGTGGTTGGCCAGGTACGACAGGATCGAGATGTTCTGGGCCTTGGCGGCAGCCAGGTCAGCCGGCGACAGGGCCAGCACGCAACTGAAGCAGAAGAACATCACCGTCAGCACCATCATGCTGTGGGCCATGGCCAGGATGCCGCTGCTTTTGCGCTCGGCCTGCGGGCCGTACACGCGTTTCTGATCGACCGCGAAAGCGGAGATGATCGGCGAGTGGTTGAAGGAAAACACCATCACCGGGATCGCCAGCCACAAAGTCTTGAAAAACGCCGGCAGGGGCATGCCTTCGCTGGCGGAGGCGAAGAAGGCGCCGTTCCAGTTGGGGATCAGGCTCACCGCCAACAGCAGCAGGGCGGCGACAAACGGGTACACCAGCACGCTCATGGCCTTGACGATCACGCCCTGGCCGCAACGCACGATGGCCATCAGGCCGAGGATCAGCACCAGCGACAAAATTGCCCGGGGCGGCGGGGCTATGTGCAGTTGGTGTTCCATAAAGCTGGTCAGGGTGTTGGTCAGCGCCACGCTGTACACCAGCAAAATCGGGAAGATCGCGAAGAAATACAGCAGGGTGATCAGCTTGCCCGCGCCGATGCCGAAGTGTTCTTCCACGACATCGGTGATGTCGCCGGATTTGCCCGACAACACAAAGCGTGTCAGCCCACGATGGGCGAAGAAGGTCATCGGGAAGGCCAGCAGTGCCAGCACGATCAACGGCCAGAAGCCGCCGACGCCGGCGTTGATCGGCAGGAACAAGGTGCCGGCACCAATGGCGGTGCCGTAGAGGCCGAGCATCCAGGTGGTGTCGTGTTTGTTCCAGCCGGTTGTTGCGGTGGTCGTGGTCAGGTCTACAGCGGGATTTTCGGCAGCAGGTGTACGTACATCGGTCATCGTTATTGCCTCGTTATTATTTTTGCGCGGGCTCACGTTGGGGCGGTCAGGGAATGCTCCTCAGCATTCCACCCAGCTAACGGCCAGGCCGCCCCGTGAAGTTTCTTTGTATTTGTCGTGCATGTCGGCGCCGGTGTCGCGCATGGTGCGGATCACCCGGTCCAGGGAGATGAAGTGCTTGCCGTCCCCGCGCAGGGCCATCTGCGTGGCGTTGATCGCCTTGACCGCAGCGATGGCGTTGCGCTCGATGCAGGGCACCTGGACCAGGCCGCCGACCGGGTCGCAGGTCAGGCCGAGGTTATGTTCCAGGCCGATTTCTGCGGCGTTTTCCAGTTGTTCCGGGGACGCGCCGAGTATGTCGGCCAGGCCGGCTGCGGCCATGGCGCAGGCCGAGCCGACTTCGCCCTGGCAGCCGACTTCGGCGCCGGAGATCGAGGCGTTTTTCTTGCAGAGGATGCCGACGGCGGCAGCGGCCAGGAAGAAATTCACCACGTCATCGTCGGACGCGTCCGGATTGAACTTCATGTAGTAGTGCAGTACGGCCGGGATGATCCCCGCCGCGCCATTGGTCGGTGCGGTGACCATCCGGCCACCGGCGGCGTTTTCTTCGTTGACGGCAAGGGCGAACAGATTGACCCATTCCATGGCCGACAAGGTCGAGGTGATGACATTGGGTTTGCCGATTTCCAGCAGGCTGCGGTGCAATTTCGCCGCGCGCCGTGGCACATCCAGGCCGCCAGGCAAGATGCCTTCGTGGCGCAGGCCTTGTTCGACGCATTCGCGCATTACCGACCAGATATGCAGCAGGCCGCTGCGAATCTCGGCATCGCTGCGCCAGGCCCGTTCGTTGGCCATCATCAATTCGGAAACCCGCAGGCCGTGCTTGTTGCACAAGGCCAGCAGCTCGACGGCGCTGGAAAAGTCGTAAGGCAATTGCACGTCGCTGGTGGGCGCGATGCCAGATTCGGCTTCCGCCGCTTCGATGATGAAACCACCGCCCACCGAGTAGTACGTTTGCTCGCTCAACAGGCCGTTTTCGCCATACGCATGCAGGGACATGGCGTTGGGGTGGTAGGGCAGGCTTTCGTCCAGCAACAGAAGGTCGTGTTGCCAGTTGAAGGCAATCGAGGTGCGGCCGCCGAGCAGCAATTGGCCGGACTCGCGCAGCTGTTGGATGCGTGGGCCGATGCTGTTGGGGTCGATGCTGTCGGGCCATTCGCCCATCAAGCCCATCACGCACGCACGGTCGGTGGCGTGACCGACGCCGGTAGCGGACAGCGATCCGTACAAACGCACTTCTACCCGACGGGTTTCGTCGAGCAATTGTTGGTCGGTCAGCGCCTGGACGAAGGTCGCCGCCGCCCGCATGGGGCCGACGGTATGGGAGCTGGAAGGGCCAATGCCCACCTTGAATAGATCGAAAACACTGATAGCCATGCTAAACCCTTACAAGCAATGGAGTAGGAATCGCTGCCATCTTTTGTAGGACAAGCGCAATTGGCGCGATACTGAGCCTCTGGATCGGCACTGACCAACGAATTATCCTAAGACACCCTTTAGCAGGACTAAACCCTATGGCTCGCCCGCTTCATGGCCAGACTTACGTCTGGTTGCACGTTTTTTCCTGCGCCGCGCGGCATTTGTCGTTCACCCGTTGCGCCGAAGAACTGCACATCACCCCGGGCGCGGTCAGCCAGCAAATTCGCCAGTTGGAAGAGCGTTTGGGCTTCCGGCTGTTCCATCGGCGCGCACGCGGGGTTGAGCTGAGTGCAGAGGGCCAGCGGCTGGCGATCACCGTGGGCGAGGCCTATGGCAGCATCGATGCCGAGTTGCAGCGGCTGGATGCGGGGATGATCAGCGGTACGTTGCGCCTGCGCTCGATTCCGTCGTTTCTCGGCAAATGGCTGACCCCGCGCCTGCCGCGTTTGCAACAGCGCTTCCCGGATATTCAACTGCGCATGGTGGCCGAAGACAGCAGCATCGCCCTGCACGAGGGCGACTTCGACCTGGCCATCGACCTGAACGACGGCAGCTACCCCGGATTGTTATCCACAGCCCTGTTGGACGAACAGATCTTCCCGGTGTGCGCACCGAGCCTGTTGCGCGGGAGACCGCCGCTGCATGGCCCCGCTGACTTGGTGCATTTCCCGCTGTTGCACGACATTACCGCCTGGCGTGGGAGTTATGAGTACGCAGAGTGGGAGTTTTACCTGAATGCCATCGGCTACGACGCTGCCGACGTGCGGCGCGGGCATACCTTCAACCGTAACCACCTGACCATCGAAGCGGCGATTGCCGGCATGGGCGTGGCGATTGCCCGTCGCACCTTGCTCAATGACGAACTGGAGCGTGGCACGTTGATCGTGCCGTTCGGCCTGGCGGTGCCTAATCACAAACGGTATGTGCTGCTGTATGCGCCGGGCGCGCTGAGCCATCCGGGCGTGCGGGCGGTGCATGACTGGCTGGTGGAGGAAGCGGGGATTTTTCGCGGATTGCACCCGTTGGGAGAGGGGCAATTGTAGGGAAAGTGGTCGTAAGAAGATGTAACTAACTCCCCACCCTAACAGCGCTTTTGCTCGTTGTCAGACTTAATTTGTAATGTGGGATTTATCTTTGCAAAGGGCTTGAAATGTTCTTCTGTCTGCTCAATTGTGTAATCAGGAGGTCATGGTTTTCACCCATCCGGTGAAGCAGGAATGGCCTTCCGCGAGCTAGCTGAAATAAGGGAAAACTATGCAAATCCAAGTCAATAGCGATAACCATATTGAAAGCAGCATCCGACTGGAGGAGTGGGTACGTACCACCATTGAGAGCACGCTCGAACGTTATGAAGAAGACCTGACCCGCGTCGAGGTTTACCTGCGGGACGAGAACGGTGACAAGCCCGGTCCCCACGATCTGAGTTGCCGACTGGAAGCACGGCCAAAGGGCCATCAACCGCTTTCGGTCATTCATAAAGCCGACACCCTGGAGCAAGCGATAGACGGGGCGGCCACCAAGCTGGAGCATGCGTTGGATCATCTGTTCGGCAAGCTGCAAGGCAAGCCCCGGGCGGCAGGTAAAAACACCCCTGACCGCAAAATCGATGAAGACGGTCTTGAAGCGGAATTCCTGGAAAACGAACAGGCCGCGCTTAACAGCTGATAGCTGAGAGTTTTAACCCCACTGAAAACGGGCCTGCACTTGCAGGCCCGTTTTCGTTTAAAGCCTCAGTGCGGGCTGCGTTTGAAGAAACAGGCGCTCAATACAGCCAGTGCGCACGCACCCACACCCGCATACAGCATGGCCCAACCGGCGCCGTTGCGCAGCGCGGCCTGGGCAATCATCTGGCCCTGCGGCAACACCTCCAGCTTGCCGGTGGCGATGGCCTGGCTGAGGGTGGCCAACTGTGCCGTGTCGGGCAATGCGCCCGCCAGGGAGTGAGCGATCCCGAGTAGCAGTACCAACCCCATCAACGCGATGTTGAGTGCCAGGGTGATCAGCCGTGCGCTGAAGTCGATGCCCGAGGCCATTCCCGCCCGGTCAGGCGAGACCGCGCCGGTGGTGGTGTTGGTGGTGGGCGAGTTGGTCAGCGCCAATCCGCTGCCGGCAATCCCACAGGCGATCAGGATCAATACCACGCTGGGCTGGGTGCTATGGTTGGTCGCCGCCATGACGATAAACCCCGTGCCCATCAGGCCCAGGCCCAACGGGATGATACGTTCGGCGCCATAGCGCAGGGCCAGGCGTTCAGCCAGCGGCGGTACCACCAGCGTGGGCAAGGTATAGGCCAGCAGGGCGAGCCCGGTAAGCATCGTGTCGTAGCCAAGACCAGCCTGGAAATACAACGGCAAGTAGATCATGAAGGGCCAGAAGCTGAAGTTCATGCCGATCGAACCCATCAACGCACCGTTGAAGCGCGGGATGCGAAACACCGAGAAATCGAACATCGGGTGCGGGCTGCGCCGCTCAATAAGTACGAACAGCAGCAGGCCCGCCACCGACAATCCGGCCCAACCGAGCATGGCACGTGTCGCAAAGCCGCTCTCGGTGCCCTGGGTGATGAAGTAGACCAGGGCAAATACCGCGAGGGTCAGGGTGATCATGCCGGCGATGTCGAGGTGATGGGCCGCCGGGTCGCGGGATTCCTGCACGCTGATGCGCAGCAATACCAGGGTGAGCAAGGTCAGAGGGGCATGTACCAGGAACACCCAGCGCCAATCGGCGACCGCCAGGATCAACGCGCCCACCATCGGCCCGAAGCCCAGGCCCACGCCGGCGATCACGCCCCACACTGCAAACGCCCGCGCCCGTGCTGCCGGCTCGCGGAACTGGTGCGAAAGGATCGCGAACTGGCAGATCATCATCGCCCCGGCCCCCACGCCCTGGACAAAACGCGCGGTGATTAGCGTGGACGCGTCGCTGGCCAACCCGCAGGCCAATGAAGCCAGCCCGAATACCCACAGGCACAGCACCAGCATGCGTCGCCGGCCAAAGCGATCGGCCAAGGTGCCCGCCGCCATCAGCACGCTGGTGCAGGCCAGGGTGTAGGCATTCATGATCCATTGGGCATCCTGGAAGCCGGTGCCCAGTTTCTGTTCAAG
Source organism: Pseudomonas sp. A125 (assembly GCF_055409485.1). Taxonomy (NCBI): domain Bacteria; kingdom Pseudomonadati; phylum Pseudomonadota; class Gammaproteobacteria; order Pseudomonadales; family Pseudomonadaceae; genus Pseudomonas; species Pseudomonas sp. A125. The sequence goes on along the minus strand of NZ_JBUZVP010000009.1, from coordinate 123,360 downwards.
GGTGGGCAGGATGACCGGCACGCTGGAAATCTCCAGCCCGAACATCAGCGCCACCAGGCACACGGCGGTGAGCGCCAGGCCATCTCTGGCGGTACGCGGCGGGCTTAAGGCGGATGCAACGGCGTCGGATGACATGACCTCTTCCTTTCGATGGGGGAAGGTGTCATTTTCACGGGAACAGGATTCTTTATTAGCGATACTTCTTCCTTCGCTACGGGAATAAAAGGCGACAAACGACGATGGCTACTCCGCGTTTTGATGGTGTTGAACTGTTTCTACAGATCGTCGAGAGCGGCAATCTGACCGAAGCCGCCGACCGGCTGAATCTCACGCGCTCGGCGGTGGGCAAAGGTTTGGCGCGCCTGGAGGCACGTCTGGGAACGTCTTTGTTGCAGCGCTCCACTCGGCGCCAGCGTTTGACCGAAGACGGGCAGGCCTATTACGAGCATTGCCTGCGTGCGCTGGCGGAGTTGGAAGCCGCCGAATCCGTGTTGGAAAGCGGGCGCCAGCAGCCACGTGGACGGTTGAGAGCGAGCTTGCCCTTGGCGTTCGGCCATCACTATGCGGCGCCTGCGCTGTGGGGGCTGATGGACCAATTTGCGCAATTGGAGGTGGAGATTTCGTTCTCCGACCGGCTGATCGACCTGGCCCAGGAAGGCTTCGACCTGGCGGTACGCATCGGCGCATTGCCCGACACCGACCGCCTGAGTGCACGCCGCCTGGGCGAACAAGCCATCGCCCTGGCGGCTTCACCCGCGTACTTGCAGCGCACCCGTCGAATCGAATCCATCGCCGACCTTGCCGGCCATCGCGGCATTGCCTACCGCAGCAATGCCCCGCAGCGGGCGCGGGTGGCCTCACCCTTGATACTCGATGACCTGCAAGCCGTGGCCGACGCCGCCATTGCCGGGGTCGGCCTGGCCTGGTTGCCCAGTTGGCTGATCGCCCACTACGTACTGCGCGGGCAATTGCAGGCGGTACTGCCGGGCCACCGCCAGCAGCCGATGCCGATCCATGTCATCTGGCCCACGGCGACGCACATGCCGGCCAAGACCCGGTGTGCCATTGACGCGCTGGTGGCCGGCACGCCTTCGTGCCTGGCGGGCAGTTGATCAGAACGCGATAGACGTCTGCACATACAACGTGCGCGGTTCGCCGACGTATTTGCCCTTGTTGTTATCGTCAAACGAGCGGGTGTAGTACTGCTTGTTGAAGATGTTTTTCACCCCCACCGCCACGTTCAAATCCGACAGCTGCGGGCCAAAGTCATACGCCGCGCGGCTGCTGAACAGCATGTAGCCGGGGATGCGTCCGGTGCTGCCGTCGGCACTTTCGGCCTGGGTGTTGGCGTTGTCGGCGAACTGGCTGCTCTGGTAGCTGCTGTCCACATTCAACTTCCAGCGGCCTTCGGTGTAACCCACGCCCAGGGTGCCCTTGTGCTTGGAGGAGAAGGGCACGCGGTTGCCTTTGTTCGGGCCGTCCTCGCGGATGGTGGCGTCGACGTAGGCGTAGGTCGCGTACACATCAAAACCTGCGAGCGCCGGGCTCAAGCCGTCGAGGGCATAGTTGATGCTCGACTCGATACCCTGGTGCCGCGTTTCGCCACGGGCAATCACCGTGTCGTTGGTCTGGTTGCTGTCGTACTGGTTGTCGAAGTTGATCAGGAACGCGCCGATCTCGGCCCGCAGGGTTCCGTTGTCGTAACGGGTGCCGAGTTCCCAGGTGCGGGCTTTTTCCGGTTTCACTTCGCCGCTGGTCACGCGGTTGGGCATCTGGCTGTACTGCACGCTGCCGAACGAGCCTTCGGTGTTGGCGTACAGGTTCCAGTCGTCAGTCAGGTGGTAGAGCACGTTCAGCGCCGGCAGGGCGGTGTTGTAGTCACCCTTGTATTTGACGTTGCTGAGGTTGTTGGTTTGCTGGGACTCGATCATTTCGTAGCGCACGCCCGGGGTGATGGTCCATTTGCCGATATCAATCCGATCATCGACGAAGAATGCATTGGCCTCGGTGCTGCCCCGGGTATCACGGTCGTTGCGGCTGTCGGTGGTCGGCAGTTGCTGGTTGGCGGCAATCGGCGTGCGGTAGCGCATTTCGTGGCCGGCTTCGTTGATGTAGCGATAGCCCACGCCGACTTCGTGGCTGGTGGGGCCGAGGTCGAAGCCTTGGGCGAAGCGGGTTTCCAGGCCGCGCACCCAATACTCGCGTGGCGACAGGGAAAGGAAGCTGCCCTGATCGAGGTAGCCGCTGCGCAGGGTGGTGGTGAAGAAGCTGTTGACGGTGAATTCCCGGCGATCTTCCTGGTAGCGGTAGCCGGCGTTGAACATCGTGCGCCGGCCCCAGAACTGGTCGTAGGGGCGGGTGGACTGGTACGGGTCGGCCTTGTAGGCCGCGCTGCTCAAGCCGCCGGGCATATCGGCCTTGCCTTCGTAGTACTGCGCCATGGCGTTAAAACTGTTGGCGTCGTCCAGTTGGTATTTGCCCTTGAGGATCAGGTCGTCGATGCGCGTGTCGCTGTTTTCGCGCCAGTCACCGCCACGGGTGCCGGAATACAGGATCGCACCGCCCAGGCCGTTGTCCGCGGTGCCGCCGGCGAGCAGGTTGCCGGTGGTCTTGAAGCCATCGTGGCTGGAGGACGGGCTGGTTTCGGCTTGCAGGCCACCTTTCACCGTGGGCGCGTCGGGAATCGCACGGGTGACGAAGTTGACGATGCCGCCAACGTTCTGCGGGCCATAACGCACCGCGCCGCCGCCACGTACTACGTCCACCGCGTCCATGTTGCCCATGCTGATGGGCGCAAACGACAGCTGCGGCTGACCATACGGCGCGAAAGGCACCGGGATGCCGTCCATCAACACCGTGGAGCGCGAGGCCAGGCGTGGATTAAGCCCGCGAATGCCGAAGTTCAGCGCCATGTCGTGGCTGCCGGTGCCGTTGTTTTCGGGGGCGTTGACCCCGGGAATGCGGTTGAGCACATCGCGGGCCTGGGTGGCGCCCTGGCGTTCGAACTCTTCGCGGCGGATCACGTCCCGTGCGCCCGGGTGTTCGAACACGTTGGTTTGTGCGGCATCGCCCAGCCAGTCGCCGACCACATTGGAGGTGCCCAGCTCAAGGGATGCCGGAGCAACGTTCGCCCGTTGCAGGCTAAAGGCATTGTTGCCCTCGGCACGGGCTTGCAGGCCGGTGCCTTTGAGCAAGGCATTCAAGCCTTCTTCAGCGGTGTAGTTGCCCGACAGGCCATGGCTTTGCACGCCGGCGGTCACGTCCGAGCCAAACGAAATCAGCACACCGGCCTCACGGCCAAATTGGTTCAACGCCGCTTCCAGCGACGTGGGGGCAATGCGGTAGGGCTTGGCATCAGCCGCCATCACATAGGGCACGGCGCCGAAACTGAGGCTGGCCCCCAGCAACAAGTGGCGCAGGGTGCGGGCGAGGGGCGTCAGGCGAGTCGGTTGCTGGGGCATGAAGTGCGGTCCTGAGAAGGAAGGATCAAGGTGGCTTTCCTTCTCTGTCACGCGAGGGGTGGAAAACGGCTCACGGGGTTTGAAAATAATTCAGGCGCGGGCTTCAACCGTCACCCAGTAACGGGTAAACCGCCGAACCTTGACCGGCAGGCTGACTTGCAGCAGGTCCAGGATTCGCTCGCTGTCGTCCAGCGGGTAGCTGCCGGAGATCAGCAGGTTGGCCACCTGCGGGTCACAGTTGAGTTGGCCACGGCGATAACGGCTCAGTTCGGCGAGGAAATCTTCCAGGCGCATGTGGGCTGCCACCAGCATGCCGTCGGCCCAGGCACCGCTGCCGGCGTCGGTGGGGCGGGCAGTGTCCCAGCCTTTGCGGGTGAAGTTGATTTGGCGGGCGTTCTCGACGGTCAGCGGCAAGCCGTCGTACGTGTTGGGCTTTATGTCGACGTGCCCGTCAAACACCGCCAGTTGCGTGTGATCGTTGAATTGGCGCACGTTCAGCCGTGCCGCCTGGGCACTGAGCAAGCCTTGCGCGGTGACGATGTGCAGCGGGGCGTTGCCGGGTTTGGCGGTCAGCAGGATTTCGCCTTCGAGCAGGCGGATCAACCGTTGTTGGCCATTAAAATGCACATCCACCGCACTGCCGGTGTTGAGCTGCAATTGGCTGCCATCGGCCAACTGGACCTTGCGCCGCTGGCCAATGGGGCTGCGATAGTCGGCGGTCAGCGGTGGCAAAACATGTTGCTGGCGCAAACCCCAGGCCGCAGCCGAACCGGCGCCGAGTATCAGCAGCAGCTTCAAGGCCTGGCGGCGACTGTTGGATTTCGGGGCATTCAACGCCGCGTGGGCCAGCGGCGATGGCATGCCGCGCAACCGCTGGTTCACTCGCTGGATTTGTTCCCACGCCCGCTGATGTTCGCTGTGGGCGTCCAGCCATTGTTGCCAGGCCGCCTGTTTGCGCGGGTTGAGCGGGCCCTGCTGCATTTCCATCAGCCAGTGCACCGCTTGTTCGGCAACCTGCGTTGAGAAACTCATAGGGCGAAGTAGCAGCGCATCGCCGCTTTATTCAGGTGGCGCTTGACCGTGGCGATGGAGATGCCCAGTTCTGCGCCGATTTGCGCGTAGGTCAGGCCGTCGAGTTGGGACAGCAGGAACGCGCGTTTAACCAGGGGCGCCAGGCCATCCAGCAATTGGTCCAGCTCCATCAGGGTTTGCAGGATGATCGCCCGCTCTTCTTCCGACGGCGCCACGTGCTCAGGCATTTGCGCCAGGGCGTCGAGGTAGGCGCGTTCCAGGTCCTGGCGGCGGTAGTGGTTGAACAACACGCGCTTGGCGATGGTGGTGAGGAAGGCGCGCGGTTCGATCAGCGTCGGGGTTTCCCGTGCGGTGAGTACGCGGATGAAGGTGTCCTGGGCCAGGTCCGCGGCGCTTTCCGGGCAGCCGAGCTTGCGTCGCAACCAGCCGGTAAGCCAGTAGTGATGGTCGTGGTACAGGACTTCGACGGTGTTGGACGGCTGCAACGCGAACACTCCGGCAGCATGCGCATGCTTTAGAGAACAAGAATTGTTCGCATTGTAGGGCGCGCAAGCAGGTTCGGCAATTGCCATGGAGACGTTCTCTTTTGCTTATGAGAATATTTATCATTAATATTGCGCGCTGACGAACCTGGCGCCCTGTGCATGAAACGCAAAACCTCACTTCCCGTTGCTTACCGTGTTGCCGTGACCTCGCGAGTGCTGGCGGCTGTGGTCGGCGGTTACCTGCTGGCATCCCTGGCCAGCGTGTGCATGACGCTGTGGCTGCCTATCAGCCGCGCCGATGCGGTGATCAGCGGCATGCTGAGTTCGTTTGTGTTTTATCTGTTGGCGGTGATCTGGTGTTTTGCCTGCCGTACAGCCTGGCGCGCCTGGTTTGGCGTGTTGCTGCCCAGCGCAGTCCTGGCCACGTTCGCCGGTTTGGCGTACTGGATGGCGCGCACATGAAAGAGGGTTTTCGGCAGGCCATGGCCTGGTTGCACACCTGGGCCGGGTTGATCTTTGGCTGGCTGCTGTTTGCGATTTTCCTGACGGGCACCTTGGCGTATTTCAAGGACGAAATTACCCACTGGATGCAGCCTGAAGTTCAGTCTTACCCTCTCGATGATGCGCGTAGCCTGGCCGCCGCCCAAACGTATTTGCAGCAACAGGCGCCCAACGCAGCGCGCTGGTTTATCAACGTGCCCAGCCCGCGTGAACCCGGCCTGTCGGTGATGTGGCAAGACAAGGTCGACCCTGGCAAGCGCGGCAACTTCGTCGAAAAACTCCTCGACCCGGTCACCGGCAGCGAGGTCCACGCGCGGGAAAGCATGGGCGGTGAGTTCTTTTATCGTTTCCACTTCCAGCTGCAAATGCCGTATCCGTGGGGCCGCTGGCTGTCGACGATTGCGGCAATGGTGATGTTTGTGGCGTTGATCACCGGGATCATCACCCACAAGAAGATCTTCAAGGACTTCTTCACCTTCCGCCCGCGCAAGGGCCAGCGTTCCTGGCTAGACGGGCATAACGCCGTGGCCGTGCTGGTGTTGCCATTCCACCTGATGATCACCTACAGCAGCCTGGTGATTTTCATGAGCATGGTGATGCCGGCGAGCATCCTCGCCTCTTATGGCAACGACACCCGTGCATTCTTCAATGATGTGTTCCCGGCCACCGACAATGCGCCGGCCCTTGGCCAGCCGGGGCAGTTGTTGCCGCTGGGGCCCATGTATGAGCAGGCGCGCGAGCAATGGGCCGGTGGGCATGTCGGACGGCTGGTGGTGAATAACCCAGGTGATGTGAACGCCTCGGTCAATGTGTTCCGCGCCGGCTCGGATCGCGTGGTGCATGACGTTGGCAGCACCGTCTCCTTCAACGGCACCACCGGCGAACTGCTGCGCGTCAGCGGCGAGCAATCACTGCCGGCGGCCATTGGCGGCAGCTTCTACGGTTTGCACATGGGGCACTTCGCCGGGCCGGTGTTGCGCTGGCTGTATTTCATCTGCGGCCTCGCGGGCACCGCGATGATCGGTACCGGGCTGGTGATGTGGCTGGGCAAACGCCAACTCAAACACGCCAAAACTGGTGGAATGCCGTTTGAACTGCGACTGGTGGAAGTGTTGAACATCGCCAGCATGTCCGGCTTGATGATCGCCAGCGCCGTATTCTTCTGGGCCAACCGGGTGTTGCCGGCAAGCGTTGCCGGGCGTTCGGACTGGGAAGTGAACGCTTTCTTCATCACCTGGGGCTTGAGCGTTTTACACGCCATCGTACGCCAGGGCCGACGCGGTTGGGTCGAGCAACTGAGCGTGGGCGCGTTGCTGTTTATCGGCGTGCCGGTACTCAATGCGTTGACCACTTCGCAGCACTTGGGTGTGTCCCTGGCCCGCGGCGATTGGGCCATGGCCGGCTTCGACCTGACTTGCCTGTGCAGCGGCGGGTTCCTCGCCTGGGCTGCCTGGAAAATGCAGCACCGCCGCGTTACCCAGCCCAAGGCCGAACGCGCCCGGCCGCTGGCCCTCAAGGGCGAGGTGAACTAAATGCTTCTCGCGCTGCTGCTGTGTTACGCAGGGTTTACTGCGTTGTGCCTGTCCATGGACAGGCACCATGGCGAACTGCTGCGCAGTAAACCTTCACCCCGTCGGCGCCTGGGTTTACGTGTGGGCGGTTGGCTGTTGCTGATCGTCTCGATCTGGCCCGCGGTGCTCGCGACCGGTTGGGGCCAGGGGTTGGTGGAGTGGTGCGCGGTACTGATGTTCAGCGGATTACTGCTGGTGTTGCTGTTGCCGTATCGGCCAAGGCTGGCCTTGATCCTGGCAGGCGTCGGCCTGCTGGCCAGTCCGGTTGCGGCCTTCGCGACCCTTTGAGTCCACCGTTGATGATCATCACGCCTCCCGAATCCCAAGAGCAGCACGCCGACGCGGCAGGTGGACGGGCGCATTTTCTACAAGTGTTCCTGTCCCAACGCTCACAGATGGAAGCATTGGTGAGTCGCCGTGTGGGTTGCCGTGCGACGGCGGCGGACCTGGTGCAGGATTTGTTCCTGCGTTTCTGGCGCCGGCCCTTGGTGCAGGTGGAGGAACTCAGCACCTACCTGCTGCGCTGCGCCGGCAATATCGCCATCGACCACCTGCGCAGCGAAGGCGCTCGGGTGCGCAGCAGCGAAGGCTGGCTGCCAGAGCAACAAGACAACCAGGGCTCCGAGCCCCAGGCCGCGCTGGAGGTGGGCAACGATCTGCGCCATGTCGAAGCGGCCCTGCGCAGCTTGCCGGAACGTACCCGGCAGATCTTCCTGCTCAACCGTATCCATGGCCGCAAGTATGCAGAAATCGCCAAGGCCATGGGCCTGTCCCAAAGTGCCGTGGAAAAACATATGATGCGTGCCCTCGAAGCCTGCAAGGCCAGCCTTCGTGAACCATCGCCAAGGAAAGCACCGTGAATTCTGCTGCCAGCGTCACCCCGACGCCCGACCAGGAACAGGCCGCACTGGCCTGGCTGAGTGTGTTGCACGACCAGCCCAGCAGTGGCGACCAAGCCATCTTCAGCCATTGGCTGCGAGCCGACCCGGCACATGTCGAGGCCTACGCCCAGGCCCAGGTGCTGTGGGAACTGAGTGAAGTGCCGGCGCGAACGCTGGCGGATGAGGACGCCCTGGCGTTGCAGGGCTACTTGAACGCGATGAACACCTCGAAGCGCTCTGGTGTGCGGCGCTGGTCCGGCGCGTTGGCCATGGCCGCCTGCCTGCTGCTGATGATCTCAGTGGGGGCCGGCTGGCAGCCGTCGCGCTGGGTCGATGATTTTGGCGCTGATTACGTTACCGCTCCGGGCGAGGTGAAGACCGTCACGCTGGCGGATCAAAGCCAGGTGACCCTGGACGCCGACAGCGCCATTGCGGTGGACTTCAGTCACGGTGAGCGCCATATCCAGCTGCGCCGTGGCGCCGGATTTTTCAGCGTGACCCACACGGGCCAGTCCTTCGTGGTCGAGGCCGGCAGCGGTGAGGCGCGGGTGCTGGGCACGCAGTTCGAAGTACGCCTGCGACCGGCAGGTGCGCAGGTGACGGTATTGTCCGGCCGGGTTGGGGTCACGCCGTCCAAGCATGGCCAGCAACAGATTCTCACGGCCGGCCAGCAAGTGGCCTACACCGACGGTATTGCCGATGAGCTGCACGCGGTCGACAGCGAATCCCGGCTGGCCTGGCGCGACGGCTGGCTCAACTACTACAAGACGCCCCTGGCCGATGTGGTGCACGACCTCGGTCGCTACTACCCCGGTCGCATTCTGCTGCTCAACGACGACCTCGGCGCTCGACGTGTCAGCGGCAGTTTTTCGAGCAAGGACCCCCAAGCAGTCCTCAACGCGCTGCAGGCAGTTTTGGGGTTCGAACAACATTCGCTGCTCGGTCGGATGATTGTGTTGCGCTAGATACCTGGCGCTGTGCCTTCTGGCGTAGCGCTGTCATTACTAACACCTTCGCCCCTGCAAAATCACGGCGCCTTCGCGCTGCGCAGTCTTTTGCCCATTCATTTAACCTTCATCGCAATCGCCAAAACCTGTAACCAAACCGTTACGTGATGCACGGATGATCCTCGGATTCCTGAGCAGGTGGTCAGGAAGATTGGCGGCGCTGTTCACCCAGTTCATATCGCCAATATTTCCCCGATAACAACAGACAGATGCATGTAAGGGATCTACTCGTGACCTACAACAAACTCTATGCCCTGCTTTTAGCATCGGGCCTGGGCGGCTTTGCGCCGCTGGTTCTGGCAGACGATTCGCAGGATGTCGGTTCGGTGCACGTCGCCGGCGAACGGACCCTGGGCACCGGCCACATGATTCAGGAAGAAAGTGCCAAGGCCCGGTCCACCGTGACCAAGGAAGCCATGGACGAAATGGCCCCGACCGCCAACGCCATCGACAAACTCAAATACACGCCGGGCATCAACGTTTCCAGTGATGACGCCAGCGGCATGAGCGGCACCAGCTTCACCATGCGCGGGATGAACTCCGACCAGGTCGGCGTTTCCATGGACGGCGTGCCGATCAACGACTCCGGCAGCTACGGCGTGTATGCCAACCAACTGGGCGACCCGGAAAACGTCGGTGAAGTGTTTGTTACCCAGGGCTCCTCCGAAGCGGACGGCCCGCACATCGGCTCCAGCGGTGGCAATATCGGCATGGTTACCCTCCGGCCAACCAAGGAGCCAGGGTTGTTTGTCAAGCAATCCATCGGCTCCAACAGCCTGCAAAAGTCTTTCGCGCGGCTCAATACCGGTGACCTGGGCGGTTTCAAGACGTGGGTGTCGGCGTCTCACACCGAGGGCGACAAGTGGCGCGGCAAGGGCACTGTGCGCGGTGACAAAGTTGAGTGGAGCACGCTGTTCGAAGACGACAATGGCAACTCCAGCAACTTCACCATGAAGTACAACAAGCAGGAAAACTACAACTACAACACCCTCAGCAAAGCCCAGTTTCAACAACAGGGGCGGCGCCTGGACTACGCCGAAACGCCGGTCTACAAGAACGGTTTGCTGTCGTCTTCCTACAAGCTCAACCGCAACCCGTTCGAAAGTGTCATGACCACCTTCACCCAGCGCTGGCGCCTGCGTGATGACCTGGCCCTGACGGTTGCGCCTTATTACTACTGGGGCAACGGTGGCAGTTTCAGCGGCCAGACCGCGACCAACCTGGGGCCGAAGTCCGACAAGGGCGGCAACTACGACCTGAGCAACCTCAAGTCGGCCAACTACTATCGCCCTTCATGGACCGAGACCTGGCGCCCTGGCGTCACCGTCAAAATGAAATGGGACATCAACGAGGAGCACAGCCTGGACTACGGCTACTGGTACGAGCGCGCTCGCCAGCGCCAGACCCAGCCGTATATCGGGATTAACAGCGAAGGTGCACCCGACAACATCTGGGGCGATTACAACAGTGGCGGCCAAGTGGTCGACAAGAATGGCAAGACCGTCCAAGGGCGCCACCAATACACCGTCACCCCGGCCCAGAAGCTGTGGGTGCAGGACAGTTGGCAAGCCACGCCAGACCTGAGCTTTGTCGGCGGCCTGGCGTACCAGTACGTCGAGCGTGACGGCGACAACCTCGGCAGCCTGTACGACAAGCCGGAAAAACGTAACGCCCGCTACCATCAGTTCCTGCCGAACTTCAGTGCCAAGTACCAGGTCGACGAGAGCAACCAGGCGTTCTACAACGTCACCCGCAACATGCGTACCCCGCAGAACTATGTGCTGTACAACAAGGGTGATTCCCTCAACCTCAACCCCGAGTTGAGCTGGAACCAGGAGCTGGGCTGGCGCTACACCGAAGAGAAAATGGCCCTGAGCGCCACCCTGTTCTACATCACCTTCAAGGACCGTCAGCTGTCGACCACCGACTTGAACGGTGACTACGTGATGGCTAACGTGGGTGACGTGACCAACAAAGGCCTGGAGCTGGAGTGGAGCGGGCTGCTGCCCTACAACTTCAACTATTACGCGTCGTACACCTACACCAAGTCCGAGCAGCAAGACGACTTTGCCAGCAAGAACGTGCTGTTGCCGACCAAGGGCAACCAGTTGGCCAACGTACCGGAAAACATGTTCAACCTGGTGTTCGGGTACGACGACAAGCGCTACTACGGCAACATTGCCGGCAAGTACGTGGGCGCCTTCTACGGTGACTTGACCAACAACGAGAAAATCTCCGGGCGCACCGTGTTTGACCTCAATGCCGGTATCTACCTGCCGGTGGACAAAAAGGTCTTCAAGTCGGCCGCTTTGCGCTTCTCGATGCTCAACGTGTTTGACAAGGAGTACTTGAGCTCGGCGCGCACCGTGTCGTTCAACTCGGCGCCGGTGAATGGCCTGGCGGCCAGTTCGGCTTACTACAACGTAGGTGAGGAGCGTACGGCGATGGTTTCCCTGGAGGCCAACTTCTAAGCCACACACCTTGCTGGGAGGGAATGGGCTTTTGTGGGAGCCGGGCTTGCCCGCGATAGCATCACCTCAGTGCAACTGACTGACCGAGGCGCCTGCATCGCGGGCAAGCCCGGCTCCCACACAAGCCAGCTCCCACACAAGCCAGCTCCCACACAAGCCAGCTCCCACACAAGCTTGTTCCCACACTGGGTGGGGCCGGGTTACTTCAAGGCCGCCATGATCGCTTCAGGGTTGTAGTCGCGAATCAGCGTGCCATTCACGTCCACAAATGGAATTCCGCCACCCCCCAACGCCTCATACGCCTTGCGCGCCTGGGCGTCCTTCTCGATATCAAGCTCGCGGTAGGGAATCCCTTTCGAATCCAGAAAGCGCTTGGTTTGCTTGCAGTAGCCGCACCACTGGGTGGAATACAGCACCACACGCGCCGCAACGCGTGTTTGCTCCGGCACCACCTGCGAGGGGTTGAACAGCCGCTCGATCTTGCCCCAGTTCTGGAAAACCACCACCACCAGCAATACCAGCAGGACTTTCTTCAGAACCCCGCCCAGCATCAGTTGCGACGCTTGAGCTGGTCGGTCAACTGGGTCGGCAGGCCCTTGATGATCAAGGTGCCGGCGGCTTCGTCGTACTCGATCTTGTCGCCCAACAGGTGCGCTTCAAAGCTGATGGACAGGCCTTCGGCGCGGCCGGTAAAGCGGCGGAACTGGTTAAGGGTGCGTTTATCGGCCGGGATTTCCGGCGACAGGCCGTAGTCCCTGTTGCGGATGTGATCGTAGAAGGCTTTAGGCCGTTCTTCATCGATCAACCCCGACAGCTCTTCCAGGCCCATCGGCTCGCCGAGCTTGGCCTGGCTGCTGGCGTAGTCCACCAGGGTCTTGGTTTTCTCGCGGGCGGATTCGTCCGGCAGGTCTTCGCTTTCGACGAAGTCGCTGAAGGCCTTGAGCAGGGTGCGGGTTTCACCCGGGCCGTCGACACCTTCCTGGCAACCGATAAAGTCGCGGAAGTATTCCGAGACCTTCTTGCCGTTCTTGCCCTTGATAAACGAGATGTACTGTTTGGACTGCTTGTTGTTCTGCCACTCGGAAACGTTGATTCGCGCGGCGAGGTGCAACTGGCCAAGGTCGAGGTGGCGCGACGGCGTCACGTCCAACTGATCGGTCACCGCCACCCCTTCACTGTGGTGCAGCAGGGCGATCGCCAGGTAATCGGTCATGCCCTGTTGATAGTGGGCAAACAGCACATGGCCGCCGGTGGAGAGGTTGGACTCCTCCATCAGTTTTTGCAGGTGTTCGACTGCAATGCGGCTGAAGGCGGTGAAATCCTTGCCGCCATCAAAGTATTCCTTCAACCAGCCGCTGAACGGGTGCGCGCCGGACTCGGCATGGAAAAAGCCCCAGGCCTTGCCTTGCTTGGCGTTATAGCTCTCGTTGAGGTCGGCAAGCATGTTCTCGATCGCGGCCGACTCGGCAAGTTCGGAGTCGCGGGCGTGGAGAACTGCGGGTGTGCCGTCGGGTTTTTTGTCGATCAGGTGGACGATGCAATGACGGATCGGCATGGGCTTCTCGGCAGGTGAAGGGGAGTGGTTGGGCTCCCGGAAAAAGTCGCCAGTGTACCGCACCCGCTGGGGATGGCGCTGTTCGCAGGATGTTTTGAAGGGTGTCTGACGGGCTATATGCCTTTTTTTCACGGTTTAGAGCGATAAAGCTGACCAAATGGGTATGTTGAGGCGGATATTTCCCCGTCTCTGTGCTAGTTTTGCCCCGTCTTACGCGCAGTCTGGGCGTTAAGCGTGCATTCAGCATTTGTCAGGTCGAACCAAACCCGGTTTCAAGTATCTATAACCCCGATCTTCGTGGTTATAGCCCTTGGGTGCCAGGCCTTGATGGCAGGGCTCGATGGCTGACACTGCACTCTGCAATCCAAATGAATTTGATAGGGAAGGAACACCACAATGGCTATTACTAAAGACCAACTGATCGCTGATCTGGCTGAAGCTGTAGACGCACCGAAAACCACCGTGCGTGCTCTGCTGGACCAACTGAGCCAGATCGTTGCTGATCAGCTGGAAAACGGCGGCGAAATCACTCTGCCAGGCGTTGGCAAACTGAAAGTGACCGAGCGTCCTGCCCGTACTGGCCGTAACCCTTCGACTGGCGCTGCCATCGAAATCGCTGCCAAGAAAGTTATCAAGCTGGTTGTGGCCAAAGGCCTGACCGACGCTGTTAACAAGTAAGACGCAGCAAAAAAAACCGCGCTCCGGAGTGATCCGGGCGCGGTTTTTTGTTGCCTGCGATTTGGTTTTAACTGTGGGAGCGGGCTTGCCCGCGAAGATCGTCAACGATAACGCGGGGCATCTGATACCCCGCGGCGCCTGTAGGTTCTTCGCGAGCAAGCTCGCTCCTACAGGGTTAGTCTTTACGCGCCCAGCGCTGGCGCCACACCTGTTGCTCGCTTGGGGTCTGGAAGGTCCAGGCGACGAAGCGGCTTTGCTTCTGGCCCTGGGACATCTCCACTACCTGGCTTTCCAGCACGCCAGCCTTCCTCAGCGCTGTCTGGATCGCCGGCAGGTTTGACGCCTTCGACACCAGGGTGCTGAACCACAGCACTTTATGCTGGAAATGCGCGCTTTCAGCGATCAGCTGCGTCACAAACCGCGCTTCCCCGCCTTCACACCACAGTTCCGCCGACTGACCACCGAAGTTCAGTACCGGCAACTTGCGCTTCGGATCAGCCTTGCCCAGTGCGCGCCATTTGCGCTCGCTACCCTTGGTCGCTTCATCCATGGAGGCGTGGAACGGCGGGTTGCACATGGTCAGGTCAAAACGCTCGCCCGGCTCCAGCAGGCCCAGCAGAATCTGCTTGGGATTGGTTTGCTGGCGCAGTTGGATGGCCTTGTTCAGCCCGTTGGACTGCACGATCGCCTTGGCGGCGGCCACGGCAGTCGGGTCGACCTCCGAGCCGAGGAAGTTCCAGCGGTATTCGCTGTAGCCAATCAGCGGATAGACGCAGTTGGCGCCCATGCCGATGTCCAGCACCTTCACCGGCGCGCCACGGGGAATCACGCCTTCGTTGACGCTGGCCAGCAGGTCGGCGAGGAAGTGCACGTAGTCGGCACGCCCCGGAACCGGTGGGCACAGGTAATCAGCCGGGATGTCCCAGTGATTGATGCCGTAGAACGCCTTGAGCAACGCCCGGTTGAACACCCGCACCGCGTCGGGGCTGGCGAAGTCGATGCTTTCCTTGCCGTACGGGTTGATGATCACGAATTGCGCCAGTTCCGGCGTGGTCTTGATCAGCGCCTGGAAGTCGTAACGGCCCTGGTGGCGGTTACGCGGGTGCAAAGTGGCCTCTTTCCGGGGCGCGACGGGCAAGGCCTGCGTAGTGGATTTAGGCTTCTTGCGCGGTGCTTTGGGTGTGCTGGGGGCGGTCATGGGCTGCGTCGATTCTGGAATTTGGCTCAAAGTGGCGGGCATTGTCCCACATTCTTGAGTCGAACTCGGTCAAATGTGGGAGCTGGCTTGCCTGCGATGCAGGCGACTCGGTGTATCTGCCAAACCGAGGTGAGGCCATCGCAGGCAAGCCAGCTCCCACATTGATCGGGTTTTCAAAGAGATATGTCATTGCTTGCCTGGGCAAAAAAAAAGAGACCCGAAGGTCTCTTTTTTCAAACGGGCTGCCCCTTACAGGCTGGAAATCCGTGCATGTTGCTCGGCCAGTTTGCCCAAAGCCTGTTCTGCTTCAGCCAGTTTGGCGCGTTCTTTCTCGATGACTTCGGCCGGGGCCTTGTCGACGAAGGCCGCATTGGACAGCTTGCCGCCCACCCGTTGCACTTCGCCTTGCAGGCGCAGGATTTCCTTGTCCAGGCGCGCCAGTTCGGCATTTTTGTCGATCAGGCCGGCCATTGGCACCAGCACTTCCATCTCGCCAACCAGTGCGGTGGCGGACAGCGGCGCTTCGGCGCCTGCGGCCAATACAGTGATCGACTCCAGCTTCGCCAGCTTCTTGAGCAACGCGTCATTCTCGGTGAGACGACGCAGGTCCTCGCTGCTGGCGTTCTTCACGAACACTGCCAGCGGTTTGCCTGGCCCGATGTTCATCTCGGCGCGAATGTTGCGCGTGCCCATCATCAGGGTCTTGAGCCACTCGATATCGCTTTCGGCCGCCTCATCAATGCGCGCCTCGTTGGCCACCGGCCAAGGTTGCAGCATGATGGTCTTGCCGTCTTTGCCGGCCAGCGGCGCGAGGCGCTGCCAGATTTCTTCGGTGATGAACGGCATGAACGGGTGCGCCAGGCGTAGCGCCACTTCCAGCACGCGTACCAGGGTGTGACGGGTGCCGCGCTGACGTTCGATCGGCGCGTTCTCGTCCCACAGCACGGGCTTGGAGAGTTCCAGGTACCAGTCGCAATACTGGTTCCAGATGAACTCGTACAAGGCCTGCGCCGCCAGGTCGAAGCGGAACTGATCGAGTTGACGGGTCACTTCGGCTTCGGTGCGCTGCAACTGCGAGATGATCCAGCGGTCCGCCAGGGACAGCTCGATGGCCTCGCCGTTCTGGCCGCAGTCTTCGCCTTTATCCAGCACGTAGCGCGCAGCGTTCCAGATCTTGTTGCAGAAGTTGCGATAGCCTTCGACGCGGCCCATGTCGAACTTGATGTCGCGGCCGGTGGACGCCAGCGAGCAGAAGGTGAAGCGCAGGGCGTCGGTGCCGTAGCTGGCAATGCCATCGGCGAATTCGTCGCGGGTCTGCTTCTCGATCTTTTTCGCCAGTTTCGGCTGCATCAGGCCCGAGGTGCGCTTTTGCACCAGGGTTTCCAGGTCGATGCCGTCGATGATGTCCAGCGGGTCCAGGACGTTGCCCTTGGACTTGGACATCTTCTGGCCCTGGCCGTCACGCACCAGGCCGTGCACGTACACGGTCTTGAACGGCACCTGCGGGGTGCCGTCTTCGTTTTTCACCAAGTGCATGGTGAGCATGATCATCCGGGCAACCCAGAAGAAAATGATATCGAAGCCGGTGACCAGCACGTCGGTGGAGTGGAATTTCTTCAGGAACTCGGTCTGTTGCGGCCAGCCGAGGGTGGAGAACGTCCACAGGCCCGAGCTGAACCAGGTGTCCAGTACGTCGTTGTCCTGTTGCAGCGCCACGTCCGGGCCGAGGTTGTGCTTGGCACGTACTTCGGCTTCGTCGCGGCCCACGTAGACCTTGCCCGACTCGTCGTACCAGGCCGGAATCCGGTGGCCCCACCACAGCTGACGGCTGATGCACCAATCCTGGATGTCACGCATCCACGAGAAGTACATGTTTTCGTACTGCTTAGGCACGAACGCGATGCGGCCGTCTTCCACGGCAGCAATCGCAGGTTCAGCCAGCGGCTTGGTGGACACGTACCACTGGTCGGTCAGCCAGGGCTCGATGATGGTGCCGGAACGGTCGCCCTTCGGCACTTTGAGGCCGTGGTCGTCAACGCTCACCAGCAGGCCGGCGGCGTCGAAGGCCGCAACGATCTGCTTGCGCGCTTCGAAGCGGTCGAGGCCGGCGTATTCAGCCGGGATCTTGCCGTCGATGCTCTCGTTCAGCGTGCCGTCGAGGTTGAATACCTGGCAGGCCGGCAGGACAGCGGCGTTCTTGTCGAAGATGTTCAGCAGCGGCAGGTTGTGGCGCTTGCCGACTTCGTAGTCGTTGAAATCGTGGGCCGGGGTGATTTTCACGCAGCCGGTGCCAAATGCAGGGTCGCAGTAATCATCGGCGATGATCGGGATGCGACGGCCAACCAGCGGCAGCTCAACGAACTTGCCGATCAGCGCCTGGTAGCGCTCGTCGTTTGGGTTAACCGCAACGGCAGCATCGCCCAGCATGGTTTCCGGACGGGTGGTGGCGACGACCAGGTAGTCGTTGCCTTCGGCGGTCTTGGCGCCGTCAGCCAGCGGGTACTTGAGGTTCCACAGGAAACCCTTCTCGTCGTGGTTTTCCACTTCAAGGTCGGAAATCGCCGTGTGCAGCTTGGTGTCCCAGTTGACCAGGCGCTTGCCGCGGTAGATCAGGCCGTCTTCATGTAGGCGCACAAAGGCTTCTTTCACGGCTTCCGACAGGCCATCGTCCATGGTGAAGCGCTCGCGGCTCCAGTCGACGGACGAACCCAGGCGGCGGATCTGACGGCTGATGTTGCCGCCGGACTGGTCCTTCCATTCCCAGATTTTTTCCAGGAATTTCTCGCGACCCAAGTCGTGACGGCTTTGGCCGGTAGCTTCCAGTTGGCGTTCCACCAGCATTTGGGTGGCGATACCGGCGTGGTCGGTGCCTGGCTGCCACAGGGTGTTGCGACCCTGCATACGGCGGAAACGAATCAGGGCATCCATGATCGCATTGTTGAAGCCATGGCCCATGTGCAGGCTGCCAGTGACGTTCGGTGGCGGAATCATGATGGTGTAGGCATCGCCCGCGCCTTGCGGAGCGAAATAATTCTCGGACTCCCAGGTCTGGTACCAGGAAGTTTCAATAGCGTGCGGCTGGTAGGTCTTATCCATGCGCGGCGGGACCCTAGTTGGCATTAATTCAGGAAAGCCGACAAGTATAGCGGGGGATAGGGCAAATGTGGGAGCTGGCTTGCCTGCGATTGCGGTGTAGCAGTCACTGATGAGGTTGACTGAAAAACCGCTATCGCAGGGAAGCCAGCTCCCACAGGGATTTGGGTTCGAACTCAGTTCTGATACTGGCTCAACAACCGCTCCATGCGCGCATCCAGTCGGCGCTTGATCTCGGTTTCGATATGCGGGGCAAAATCGTCGATCACGTCTTGCATGATCAATTGCGCGGCGGCGCGCAGTTCGTTGTCCAGGTGCAGCAGCAGGGCGTCGGGCGCTTTTTCGGCGGCTGGTACGGCAACCGCTGGAGCAGGCGTGGCTTGCGCCACGGGCGTTTCGACAGGCTGCGGCGCCACAGGCTTGCCACCGACCATATCGAACAGCAAAGGAATTTGTACGTCACCGTTGACCGCATCGGTCAGCAGCGGCGGTTGCAGGTCATCATCACCGAGCAGCTTGCGGATCGACTCAAGGTCATCCAGCAGGTGGTCAGAGTCTTTTAGCGGGTTTGGAGTGTCCATCATGTGCTCAAAGTCGTTGTAGCCGGTGATCTTGCAGAGAATAGCCCTGTTCACGGTAGAAACGGAAACTCTCCCGCGCGGCCTGACGAATAGCCGGGTCTTCCACCACCACTTCCGCCACACGGGCGAAACCCTTGGCGAAGGCCGGTACTTTCAGGTCGAGGTTGACCAGCAGGTCTGTGTGGTCGCCACAGCTGTCGCCCAAACCCAGTACCACCAGGCCGTCAGGCTCTGATTCGGCGGGGCCGTGTGGCACGAAGCTTTCGCCCTTGAAGCGCCACAGGCGGGCGTCGAGGTCGTCACGCTGGGCGGCGTCGCTGCAATGCAGGTAGATGCGGTGGCCCATGCGCCAGGCTTTTTCGGTGAGCTTGCAGGCAAAGTCCAGGCGCGCGGAAGGATCGGCGCTGGGCAATATATAGAAGTCGACTTGGGTCATTGGGGGTCCTGATAGCCGCGCCGCATGTGTAGATACTGTCTGATCGACCACCACGAAATCCCGTAGCAGCTGTCGAGCCTAAGCGAGGCTGCGTTGCGGTGTGTCAGATATTCCGCTGACGCAGCCTCGCCGGGGCTCGGCAGCTGCTACGGTCGGGGCGGCGTTGAAATCGCCGCCCCGGGGTCGTCAGTTTCAGGCTTTGGCGCGGTCCAGCAGGTATTGGGTCAACAATGGAACCGGACGGCCAGTGGCGCCCTTGTCCTTGCCGCCGCTGGTCCAGGCAGTGCCGGCGATGTCCAGGTGGGCCCAGTTGAAGTTCTTGGCGAAGCGCGACAGGAAGCAGGCTGCAGTGATGGTGCCGGCTTTCGGGCCGCCAATGTTGGCGATGTCGGCGAACGGGCTGTCCAGCTGTTCCTGGTACTCGTCGAACAGCGGCAGTTGCCAGGCGCGGTCGTCAGCCGCCTTGCCGGCGCTGAGTAGTTGGCCGATCAGTTCGTCGTTGTTGCCCAGCAGGCCCGATGTGTGGGCGCCCAGGGCAACCACGCAGGCGCCGGTGAGGGTGGCGATGTCGATCACGGCTTGGGGCTTGAAGCGTTCGGCGTAGGTCAGGGCGTCGCACAATACCAGGCGGCCTTCGGCGTCGGTGTTGAGGATTTCCACGGTCTGGCCGCTGAGGGTGGTGACGATATCGCCCGGACGCGCCGCGCCGCCGCTTGGCATGTTCTCGGCGCAGGCCAGGATGCACACCAGGTTGATCGGCAGCTTGAGTTCCAGCACGGCACGCAGGGTACCGAATACGCTGGCGGCGCCGCCCATGTCGTACTTCATCTCGTCCATGCCCAGGCCCGGCTTGAGGCTGATGCCGCCGGTGTCGAAGGTGATGCCTTTGCCGACCAGGGCGTAAGGCTTCTCGGACTTCTTGCCGCCGTTGTATTGCATCACGATCAGGCGTGGCGGCTGGTCGCTGCCCTGGCCCACGGCATAGAACGAGCCCATGCCCAGTTCCTTGATCTTTTTCTCATCCAGGACTTCAACTTTGAGGCCCTTGAATTCCTTGCCCAATGCCTTGGCTTGTTCGCCCAGGTAGGTGGGGTGGCAGATGTTCGGAGGCAGGTTGCCCAGGTCACGGGTGAACGCCATGCCGCCGGCGATGGCCTGGGCATGGGTCACGGCGCGTTCGACTTCAGCCTGGGCGGCCTTGATGGTCAGCAGGGTGACTTTCTTCAGGGCGCGGGGTTCGGCCTTGGTGCTCTTGAACTGGTCGAAGACGTAGCCGCCGTCCAGCAGGCTTTCGGCCAGCAGGCGGGTCTTGCCGTAGCTATCGCGGCCCTTGACCACGATTTCGTCCAGCGCCAGCGCTGCGTCGGTGCCGCCCAGGCCCTTGAGGGTCGTGAGGATGCTGCTGATGATCTTGCGGAACGGGCGGTCGCCCAGTTCGGCGTCCTTGCCCACGCCCACCAGCAATACGCGCTCGGCTTTAAGGTTGGGCAGGCTTTGCAGCAGCAGGCTTTGGCCGACTTTGCCGGCCAGGTCACCGCGCTTGAGGACCGCGCTGATGGCGCCGCCGCTCAGTTCGTCCAGTTGCTTGGCGGCAACGCCGAGCTTGCGGCCTTCGCCGACAGCGACCACGAGGGTGGCGGTTTTCAACGTTTCGGGGCTAACGCTTTTTACAACCAGTTCCATTTTCGGGTCCCTTATAAAGGTCAGTGAGCCTGGAGTCTGTACTCCGGCTTGTAAGCTTGGCAGCCTGTAGGCCGCTCGCGACAAAGGCCGCAGTTTGAACCTCGCCGCCCGAGGCTGACAACCCTTGTGGGCAGCTTTGTGCACGTGCACGAGCAAGCTCCGTGACAGGCGCGACCAATCACAGGATAATGCGCCATCTTTTTAGCCGGCCTGTGTCACAGGGTCGACTCGATATGCTTGCTTGTTTGGCCGCCTTAGCCTGACAACCCTGGAGTGTCTGGTTTGATCGTCTTCCGTTATCTGTCCCGCGAAGTCCTGTTGACCCTGAGTGCCGTGAGTGCGGTATTGCTGGTCATCATCATGAGTGGTCGCTTCGTCAAATACCTCGCCCAGGCTGCCTCGGGCGCCCTGGATCCAGGCTCGCTGTTCCTGATCATGGGTTTTCGCCTGCCAGGCTTCCTGCAGCTGATCCTGCCACTGGGCCTGTTTCTCGGGATCCTGTTGGCCTACGGCCGCTTGTACCTTGAAAGCGAAATGACCGTGCTGTCGGCCACCGGCATGAGCCAGCAGCGCCTGCTGGCCATGACCATGGTCCCGGCCACCGGTATCGCGCTGATCGTGGCCTGGTTGAGCCTGAGCCTGGCGCCCCAGGGTGCCTTGCAGTTCCAACTGGTGCTCAACAAACAGGACGCCATGACCGAATTCGACACCCTGGAGCCAGGCCGTTTTCAGGCGCTCAACGACGGCACCCGGGTGACCTACACCGAGCAACTGTCGGATGACCGTGCCAACCTGGGCGGTGTGTTCATCTCCCAGAAAAACCTCGGCCAGAACCAGAAAGACCGTGGTATTTCCATACTGGTGGCCGACAGCGGGCGCCAGGAAGTGCGCCCGGACGGCAGCCGCTACCTGATCCTGGAGAACGGTTATCGCTATGACGGCAGCCCCGGGCAGGCCGATTACCGCGCAATCAAGTACGACACTTATGGCGTGATGCTGGCCCGGCCGGACGTCAGCGACGAGGTCACCGACCGCGACGCGATCCCGACGCCCGACCTGATCGGCAGCAAGGAATTGCGCTCGATCGCCGAGCTGCAATGGCGGATTTCCTTGCCGCTGCTGGTGTTTATCGTGACCTTGATGGCCGTGCCGCTGTCCCGGGTCAACCCACGCCAGGGCCGCTTCCTCAAGCTGTTGCCGGCGATCCTGCTGTATATGGCGTACCTGACCATCCTGATTTCCGCCCGTGGCTCCCTGGAGAAGGGCAAGCTGCCGCCGGCCCTCGGGTTGTGGTGGGTCCACGGGGTTTTCCTGGCGATTGGCCTGGGCCTGCTTTATTGGGAACCGTTGCGCTTGAAGATGCAGAGTCGTCGCAGCATGAAGGAGATGGCTCGTGGTTAAGCTCGACCGCTACATTGGTAGCAGCGTCCTGGTCGCAATCCTTGCGGTACTGGGCATTATTCTGGGTTTGGCTTCGCTGTTCGCCTTCATTGATGAAGTCGGCAACGTCAGCGATACGTACACCGTTGCCGACGTTCTGAGCTACGTGGCGCTGACCGCACCCCGTCGTCTCTACGACATGATGCCGATGGCTGCGCTGATCGGCTGTTTGATCGGCCTGGGCAGCCTGGCCAGCAACAGCGAACTGACCATCATGCGCGCGGCGGGGGTTTCCATCGGCCGCATCGTGTGGGCGGTCATGAAGCCGATGCTGTTGCTGATGGTGGTCAGCGTGCTGATCGGTGAATACGTGGCGCCTCCCGCCGAATCCACGGCCCAGGCCAATCGTGCGCTGGCCCAGGGTTCGGGTGATGCGCAGAGCTCCAGGCATGGCCTGTGGCACCGTCAGGGTGAAGAATTTATCCACATCAACGCCGTGCAGCCGGGCGGCTTGTTGATCGGTGTCACCCGTTATCATTTCGATAAGGAACGTCACCTTCTGTCGTCCAGCTTCGCCAAACGTGCGCAGTACGCCGACGAAAAGTGGCAACTGAGCGAAGTGAGCACCACCTATTTCCGCGATATCGGCAAGGGTGCGGCCTCCAGCACCGAAGTGATCAATGTGCCGACAGAGCCGTGGGATATTTCCCTCAAGCCTGAATTGCTGAACACGGTGGTGATGATTCCGGAAAGCCTGCCTATCTCCGGCCTGTGGGGTTATATCCATTACCTCAAGGACCAGGGCTTGAACAACGGTCGTTATTGGCTGGCGTTTTGGGTCAAGGTGTTGCAGCCGGTGGTGACTGCCGCGCTGGTGCTGATGGCGATCTCGTTCATCTTCGGCCCGCTGCGCTCCGTCACCCTCGGCCAGCGTGTGTTTACCGGCGTATTGGTGGGCTTCACGTTCCGTATTGCCCAGGACCTGCTGGGGCCGTCCAGCCTGGTATTCGGTTTCTCGCCGCTGTTTGCGGTGCTGGTACCGACCGGCATCTGCGCCGTGGCCGGCTTCTGGCTGTTGCGTCGGGCCGGTTGAGCCCGCGCTTATGAACAAAAAATGCCCCGCTCGAACGAACGGGGCATTTTTGTTCTTGGTCACCGTGGATGACGTCTGGTCTGCGCATCAGGTACAATTCCCGGCTATTTTTCAGCGGGCAGTCTGCCTGCAGCCTTTTTGAGTGTTGATCCGTGAGTGATTTGAGTCATATCCGCAATTTCTCCATCATCGCCCACATTGACCATGGCAAGTCGACGCTGGCCGATCGATTCATCCAGATGTGCGGCGGCCTTGCCGAGCGTGAAATGGAAGCCCAGGTGCTGGACTCCATGGACCTCGAGCGCGAGCGCGGGATCACCATCAAGGCCCACAGCGTTACCCTGTACTACACCGCCAAAGACGGTATCAAGTACCAGCTCAACTTCATTGACACCCCGGGCCACGTCGACTTCACCTATGAAGTCAGCCGTTCGCTGGCGGCCTGTGAAGGTGCGCTGCTGGTAGTGGACGCGGGCCAGGGCGTTGAAGCCCAGTCCGTCGCCAACTGCTACACCGCCATCGAGCAAGGCCTGGAAGTGATGCCGGTGCTGAACAAGATCGACCTGCCACAGGCCGATCCGGACCGCGTCAAGGAAGAGATCGAGAAGATCATCGGCATTGACGCCACCGACGCCGTCGAGTGCAGCGCCAAGACCGGCCTGGGCGTCGACGAAGTGCTCGAACGCCTGGTCAAGACCATTCCAGCCCCCACCGGCAACTACGAAGATCCGCTGCAAGCGTTGATCATCGACTCCTGGTTCGACAACTACCTGGGCGTTGTATCCCTGGTACGCGTGCGCCACGGCCGTGTGAAGAAGGGCGACAAGATCCTGGTCAAATCCACCGGCAAGATCCACCTGGTGGACAGCGTGGGTGTGTTCAACCCCAAGCACACCGCAACCGTTGATCTGAAAGCCGGTGAAGTGGGCTTCATCATCGCCGGTATCAAGGACATCCATGGTGCACCGGTGGGTGACACCCTGACCTTGAGCGCCACCCCTGACGTCGACGTGCTGCCGGGCTTCAAACGCATCCAGCCGCAGGTATACGCCGGCCTGTTCCCGGTCAGCTCCGACGACTTTGAGGATTTTCGCGAAGCCCTGCAGAAGCTGACCCTCAACGACTCGTCGTTGCAGTACACCCCGGAAAGCTCCGACGCCCTGGGCTTCGGCTTCCGTTGCGGTTTCCTGGGCATGCTGCACATGGAAATCATCCAGGAGCGCCTCGAGCGCGAATACGACCTGGACCTGATCACCACCGCGCCAACCGTTATTTTTGAGCTGTTGCTGAAAACCGGTGAAACGATTTACGTCGACAACCCGTCCAAGCTTCCGGACCTGTCTTCCATCGAAGACATGCGCGAACCGATCGTGCGGGCCAATATTCTTGTGCCGCAGGAACACTTGGGTAACGTCATTACCCTGTGTGTTGAAAAGCGTGGTTTGCAACACGACATGCTGTTCCTCGGTACCCAGGTGCAAGTGACCTACGATTTGCCGATGAACGAAGTGGTCCTGGACTTCTTCGACCGTCTCAAATCCACCAGCCGCGGCTATGCTTCGCTGGATTATCATTTTGACCGTTACCAATCAGCTAATCTGGTGAAGCTGGATGTGCTGATCAACGGTGACAAGGTCGATGCCCTGGCGCTGATCGTGCACAAGGACAACGCGCACTACAAAGGTCGCCAGTTGACCGAAAAGATGAAAGAACTGATTCCGCGCCAGATGTTCGACGTCGCGATCCAGGCCGCCATTGGCGGGCAGATCATTGCACGGACCTCCGTCAAGGCACTCAGAAAGAACGTACTGGCCAAATGCTATGGCGGCGACGTCAGCCGTAAGCGCAAGCTGCTCGAGAAGCAAAAGGCCGGTAAAAAACGCATGAAGCAAGTGGGCAACGTGGAAATTCCACAAGAAGCCTTCCTTGCGGTGCTCAGGTTGGATAGTTAGGTCCTATGTCACTAAATTTCCCGCTGTTGCTGGTCATCGCCGTTGCCGTTTGCGGTCTGTTGGCGTTGCTCGATCTGGTGTTCTTCGCCCCGCGTCGCCGGGCAGCCATCGCGTCCTATCAGGGCAGCGTCAGCCAGCCCGATGTGGCGGTGGTCGAGAAACTGAACAAAGAGCCGATGCTGGTTGAATACGGCAAATCGTTCTTCCCGGTGTTGTTCATCGTGCTGGTGCTGCGTTCGTTCCTGGTGGAACCGTTTCAGATCCCTTCGGGCTCTATGAAACCGACCCTGGACGTGGGCGACTTCATCCTGGTGAACAAGTTTTCCTACGGGATCCGCTTGCCGGTGATCGACAAGAAAGTCATCGAGATCGGTGACCCGCAGCGCGGCGATGTGATGGTGTTTCGCTACCCAAGCGACCCGAACGTCAACTACATCAAGCGTGTAGTGGGCCTGCCGGGCGACGTGATTCGCTACACCAGCGACAAGCGCCTGTTCGTCAATGGCGAGTCGGTGGCCGAAAAACTGATCGGTTCCGAGCCGAATACCCTGGGCAGCGCCGAGTTGTACCAGGAGAAACTCGGGGCGGTGGAGCACGAAATCCGCAAGGAAATGAGCCGCTACCGTTCGCCGCCCGATAACCAATGGACGGTGCCTGCCGGGCATTACTTCATGATGGGCGACAACCGCGACAACTCCAATGACAGCCGCTACTGGGATGACCCCAATATTCCCAAAGAGCTGCTGGGCATGGTCCCCGACCAGAATATCGTCGGCAAGGCCTTCGCGGTCTGGATGAGTTGGCCGGAACCCAAGCTCAGTCACCTGCCGAATTTCTCGCGGGTGGGGCTGATCAAGTAATCCATGCGGCGCTGTGAACACAGCGCCGAATGCTTTTCTGGGGCTTGGACAAAGTCCGGCTCCATGCAGCAACCACCAGGATTTGAATTTGAACACAGCGTTAATCGTCGCAGGCCACCGGTGCCTCGAACTGAATGTGGGTAAACCGTGAGCGTTTCTCTAAGCCGTCTCGAGCGTCAGCTCGGCTATACCTTCAAGGATCAGGAATTGATGATCCTTGCCCTCACACACCGCAGTTTTGCCGGGCGTAACAACGAGCGCCTGGAATTCCTCGGTGATGCCATCCTCAACTTCGTGGCCGGTGAAGCCCTGTTCACGCGCTTCCCGCTTGCCCGCGAAGGCCAGTTGTCGCGCCTGCGTGCGCGGCTGGTAAAAGGCGAGACCCTGGCGGTACTGGCCCGTGGTTTCGACCTGGGTGATTACCTGCGCCTGGGCTCTGGCGAGTTGAAGAGCGGCGGTTTCCGTCGCGAGTCGATCCTGGCCGACGCCCTTGAGGCACTGATCGGCGCGATCTACCTCGATGCGGGCATGGAAGCGGCCAAAGAGCGCGTCGTCGCCTGGCTGTCGACCGAGATTGAAAGCCTGACGCTGGTAGACACCAACAAAGATCCGAAGACCCGCCTGCAGGAATTCCTGCAGTCCCGTGGTTGCGACCTGCCGCGTTACGAAGTGGTGGATATCCAGGGTGAGCCGCATTGCCGAGTGTTCTTCGTCGAATGTGAAATCACCTTACTGAATGAAAAAAGCCGAGGTCAGGGTGTGAGCCGTCGTATTGCCGAACAGGTAGCGGCCGCAGCAGCACTGATTGCCCTGGGCGTGGAGAATGGCCATGACTGATTCAACCGCAACTCGCTGTGGCTATGTTGCCATCGTCGGCCGTCCGAACGTGGGCAAGTCCACGTTGCTGAACCATATCCTGGGACAGAAGCTGGCGATCACCTCGCGCAAGCCCCAGACCACCCGCCACAACATGCTGGGCATCAAGACCGAAGGCGCCGTTCAGGCGGTGTACGTCGATACCCCGGGCATGCACAAGGGCGGCGAAAAGGCGCTTAACCGCTACATGAACAAAACCGCTTCGGCGGCGTTGAAAGACGTCGACGTGGTGATCTTCGTGGTCGACCGCACCAAGTGGACCGACGAAGACCAGATGGTTCTGGAGCGTGTGCAGTACGTCACCGGCCCGTTGATCGTCGCGTTGAACAAGACCGACCGCATCGAAGACAAGGCCGAGCTGATGCCGCACCTGAGCTGGCTGCAGGAACAACTGCCGAACGCCCAGATCATGCCGATCTCGGCCCAGCACGGGCACAACCTCGAAGCCCTGGAGCGTGTGATCGCCGGCTACCTGCCGGAGAACGAGCACTTCTTCCCGGAAGACCAGATCACCGACCGCAGCAGCCGTTTCCTTGCCGCCGAACTGGTACGCGAGAAAATCATGCGCCAGATGGGCGCCGAGCTGCCGTACCAGATCACCGTCGAAATCGAAGAGTTCAAGCAGCAGGGCAAGACCCTGCACATCCACGCGCTGATCCTGGTCGAGCGTGACGGCCAGAAGAAAATCATCATTGGCGACAAGGGCGAGCGCATCAAGCGCATCGGCACCGAGGCGCGCAAGGACATGGAATTGCTGTTTGATTCCAAGATCATGCTCAACCTGTGGGTGAAGGTTAAGGGTGGCTGGTCTGATGATGAGCGCGCGTTGCGTTCGTTGGGTTACGGCGACCTCTAAACAACACCGCAGGATAAAATGTGGGAGCGGGCTTGTTGTGGCAAAGGGGCTTGTTGTGGCGAGGTAGCTTGCTGTGGCGAGGGAGCTTGCTCCCGCTGGGGCGCGAAGCGCCCCCAATCCAGTCGCCTGGGCCCATCAGCTAAAACACGGTGCCTGGTTTCAGGGCGGCTTCGCAGCCCAGCGGGAGCAAGCTCCCTCGCCACAGCAAGCTCCCTCGCCACAAATGCGCTTTGTCACATAGGCTTCTCTTTAGAGACTCTTACATCCCATGTCTCAAACCCCACCCACCGGCCAACCCGCCTACGTCTTGCACAGCCGCGCCTACCGCGAGACCAGCGCCCTGGTGGATTTCCTTACGCCCCAAGGCCGCTTGCGCGCCGTCTTGCGCAGCGCTCGCGGCAAGGCCGGCAGCCTGGCCCGACCTTTCGTGGCCCTGGAAGTGGAGTTTCGCGGACGCGGCGAGTTGAAGAACGTGGGCCGCATGGAAGCCGCCGGTGCCTCCAACTGGCTCAACGGTGAGGCGCTGTTCAGTGGCCTCTACCTCAACGAATTACTGATCCGCCTGCTCCCCGCCGAAGACCCTCACCCCGGCGTCTTCGACCACTACGCCGCCACCTTGCTCGCCCTCGCCGAAGGCCGCCCTTTGGAGCCGCTGCTGCGCGCGTTCGAATGGCGCCTGCTGGATGACTTGGGCTACGGCTTTGAACTAAGCCAGGACCTGCACGGCGACCCCATCGCCGCCGATGGCATGTACCGCCTGCAAGTCGACGCGGGCCTGGAGCGGGTCTACCTGTTGCAACCAGGCCTGTTCCAGGGCACCGAGTTGCTCGCCATGAGCGAAGCCGACTGGACTGCGCCCGGTGCCTTGTCTGCCGCCAAGCGCCTGATGCGCCAGGCCCTGGCCGTGCATTTGGGCGGTCGGCCATTGGTCAGCCGCGAGTTGTTTCGAAAGCCCTGACATCCCCGTGTATGCTGTGCAGCGATTCCTTCCCTCTTCAGGAGCGCTTTTCGTGACCACCAGCAATCGCATTCTTCTCGGCGTGAACATCGACCACGTAGCCACCCTGCGCCAGGCCCGGGGCACCCGTTACCCAGACCCGGTCAAGGCTGCGCTGGACGCCGAAGAAGCGGGCGCCGACGGCATCACCGTGCACCTGCGCGAAGACCGCCGCCACATCCAGGAGCGCGACGTGCTGCTGCTCAAGGACGTGCTGCAAACCCGCATGAACTTCGAAATGGGCGTCACCGAGGAAATGATGGTGTTCGCCGAACGCATTCGCCCGGCGCATATCTGCCTGGTGCCGGAAACCCGCCAGGAACTGACCACCGAAGGCGGCCTCGATGTGGCCGGCCAGGAAGCACGGATCAAGGCCGCCGTGGAGCGCCTGTCGAAGATCGGCAGCGAAGTCTCGCTGTTCATCGACGCCGACGAGCGCCAGATTGAAGCCTCGCGCCGCGTCGGCGCCCCGGCCATCGAACTGCACACCGGCCGGTACGCCGATGCGACCACGCCGACCGAAGTGGCTGACGAATTGCAGCGCATCATCGACGGCGTCAACTGCGGCCTGGGTGAAGGCCTGATCGTCAATGCCGGCCACGGCCTGCATTACCACAACGTCGAAGCGGTGGCCGCGATCAAGGGCATCAACGAACTGAACATCGGCCATGCGCTGGTGGCGCACGCGCTGTTCGTCGGGTTTAAAGGCGCCGTCGCCGAGATGAAAGCCCTGATTCTGGCCGCCGCCAAGGCCTGAAGTAACGAAGATCCAATGTGTGACTTGTGTGGGAGCCGGGCTTGCCCGCGATGGCATCACCTCGGTATTTCAGTTGCACCGAGGTGATGCCATCGCAGGCAAGCCAGCTCCCACACTAAGGCCGCTCCCACATGTGGCAATGCGAACCCTTACTGTTTAGGTGATGCCGGTGTATGGTATCTGCCCTTTGCGGGGCTCGGACCCGCGGCAGATACGTGAGGTTGTTGTGTCCCAATCGTTTTCCCGTCGACAAATCCTGGGTGGTCTGGCCGGTCTCGCCGTAGTGGGCGTCGGCGCCGGTGGCGCTTACCGCTACTGGTTGGGCAAGGTCGCTGAGGCCGAGGCGGGGCACGATTACGAGTTGATCGCCGCGCCTTTGGACGTGGAATTGGTGCCAGGGCACAAGACCGAGGCTTGGGCGTTCGGCCCTTCTGCGCCGGGCACCGAGCTGCGGGTGCGCCAGGGTGAATGGTTGCGGGTGCGCTTTATCAACCACCTGCCGGTGGCCACGACCATCCACTGGCACGGCATTCGCCTGCCACTGGAAATGGACGGTGTGCCGTACGTCTCGCAACTGCCGGTACTGCCGGGCGAATACTTCGACTACAAATTCCGCGTGCCCGATGCCGGCAGCTACTGGTATCACCCGCACGTGAACAGCAGCGAAGAGCTGGGCCGTGGCCTGGTGGGCCCGCTGATCATCGAAGAGCGCGAACCCACCGGTTTCAAACACGAACGCACCCTGAGCCTGAAAAGCTGGCACGTGGACGAAGAGGGCGCCTTTGTCGCCTTCAGCATTCCCCGCGAAGCGGCCCGTGGCGGCACTGCCGGACGCCTGTCGACCATCAATGGCGTGTCCCAGGCGGTGATCGATTTACCGGCCGGGCAAATCACCCGCGTGCGCCTGCTTAACCTTGATAACACCCTGACGTATCGCATCAACATCCCCGACGTTGAAGCGCAGATCTATGCCCTGGACGGTAATCCCATCGAGCCACGCCCGTTGGGCAAGGAATACTGGCTGGGCCCCGGTATGCGCATCTGCCTGGCGATCAAGGCGCCGCCGGCTGGCGAAGAGTTGTCGATCCGCAACGGCCCGGTACGCCTGGGCACCTTCCGTTCGGTCGCCAGCACCGATGCGCCCACCGAGTGGCCGCCTGCGCTGCCCGCCAACCCGATTGCCGAGCCGGACCTGGCCAATGCCGAGAAACTCAACTTCAATTTCGAATGGGTTGGCTCGGTCTCGGTGAACGTGGACAATAAGCCGCCGAGCCTGTGGCAGATCAACGGCCAGGCCTGGGACATCACCGACAAGACCTGCGCCGACCGCCCGATTGCCAAGCTTGAAAAGGGCAAGAGCTACATTTTCGAATTGAAGAACATGACCCAGTACCAACACCCGATCCACCTGCACGGCATGAGTTTCAAGGTCATCGCCTCGAACCGTCACAAGGTGATTCCGTACTTCACCGACACCTACCTGCTGGGCAAGAACGAGCGTGCCCGCGTGGCGCTGGTGGCGGATAACCCGGGTGTCTGGATGTTCCACTGCCATGTGATCGACCACATGGAAACCGGCCTGATGGCCGCCATCGAGGTGGCGTGATGCGCCAGTTTCGCCCCACGGCGATTATCGACCGCAGCCGCGACCAGCACTTCATGCGTGAAGCGCTGGCCCTGGCTGCGCAAGGCGCCGCGCTGGGTGAAGTGCCGGTGGGCGCGGTGCTGGTGCAGGATGGCGAAATCATTGGGCGTGGTTTCAACTGCCCCATCAGCGGCCATGACCCCAGCGCGCATGCCGAGATGGTCGCGATTCGTGCGGCGGCGCAGGCCGTCAGCAATTACCGGCTGCCGGGCAGTACGCTCTACGTCACGCTGGAGCCGTGCAGCATGTGCGCCGGGCTGATCGTCCACTCGCGCATAGCCCGGGTGGTGTACGGCGCGCTGGAGCCAAAAGCCGGGATTGTGCAAAGCCAGGGGCAGTTTTTTACCCAGGGCTTTCTCAACCATCGGGTGCTATATGAAGGCGGGGTATTGGCCGAGGAGTGCGGAACGGTGTTGAGCGAGTTCTTCAAGGCACGAAGAGCCAAACCCACAGTTTGATCGCCATATTCTCGTAGCAGCTGTCGAGCCCCAGCGAGGCTGCGTCGGCGGCACCTGTTAGTGCGCGGTGCTCCCGACGCAGCCTCGCTGGGGCTCGACAGCTGCTACGGGGAGGGTTACTTGCGAGCGACAATCACCGCCCGCATCGGCGCCGGCAGCCCTTCCAGGGTCTTGGTGTGATCCTCTGGGTCCAGGAAGTCACTGAGGGACTGGTACTTCATCCACTCCGTGCCGCGCTGTTCCTCGATCGTCGTCACGCTCACATCCACACAGCGCACATCACTGAAGCCCGCACGGCGCAGCCACAGCATCAGCGCCGGCACCGACGGCAGGAACCACACGTTGCGCATTTGCGCGTAGCGGTCTTCGGGCACCAGCACCTGTTGCTGGTCGCCTTCAACCACCAGCGTCTCCAACACCAATTCACCGCCTTTCACCAGGCAATCCTTCAGTGCCAGCAAATGCTCGATCGGTGAACGACGGTGGTAAAACACGCCCATGGAAAATACGGTGTCGAAGCCTTCCATGTGCGGCGGCAGGTCTTCAAACGGGAACGGCAAGTGCCAGGCCTTAGGCTCTGACAGGTAACGCTGCACCGCCTGGAACTGGCAAAAGAACAGCCAGTTCGGGTCGACGCCAATCACGCTGTCGGCGCCGGCGCCGAGCATGCGCCACATGTAATATCCGTTACCGCAGCCCACATCGAGAATGCGTTTGCCCTTGAGGTCCAGGTGCGGCGCGACCCGCGACCACTTCCAGTCCGAGCGCCATTCGGTGTCGACATGCACACCGAACAGGTCAAACGGACCCTTGCGCCACGGGCACAGGCCCATCAGCGCGGTGCGCATTTGCGCACGGGTTTCATCGTCGCAATCGGTGTCCAGCAGCAGGCCGTTCAGCAGGTCGATTTCGCTGGGCATGATCTTTGGCAGTGCATCCAGCGCGCTTTGCCAGCGCTCCAGGTCACCGTGGCCTTTTTCCATCTTCGCATCAAGTTGCGCTTGCAGGCCCTGGGCCCATACGGCCAGGGGAGTGCCGACCAGATGGCGGGCGAGGGGAGACAGATCAATCATGGCAAGGCAATCAACGAGGCAAAGTTAAGACACTGGAACCACGGCACGACTGTCGAGAACCCGGCTGCCAGCAGGCGTTCGCGGTGTTCTTCGAGGCTGTCGGGCTTCATGACGTTTTCGATGGCGCTGCGCTTCTGGGCGATTTCCAGTTCGCTGTAGCCGTTGGCGCGTTTGAAGGCGATGTGCAAATCAGTGAGCAACGCATGCTCTTGCGAATCATTGAAGCGCAGCTTTTCCGAGAGGATCAACGCGCCGCCCGGCAGCAGCGATTGGCGAATGCGCGAGAGCAAGGCCAGGCGTTGTTCGGGGGCGATAAATTGCAGGGTGAAGTTCAGCGCCACCACCGAAGCCGGCTGAAACTGCAGCGCGAGGATATCGCCCTCGATCACCTCCACCGGCAGCAACTCCTGGAACATCGAGTCCTGGCCATTGAGGTATTCGCGGCAACGCTCGACCATCGCCGCCGAGTTATCCACAGCGATCACCCGGCAACCGTCGGTGCGCACGTGACGGCGCAGGGCCTGGGTCACCGCGCCGAGGGATGAGCCGAGGTCGTAGAGCACGCTGTTGGGTTGGGCAAACTGCGCCGCCAGCACACCGAGGTTCTCGACGATGGTCGGGTAGCCGGGCACCGAGCGCTTGATCATGTCCGGGAAAACCCGCACCACGTCTTCGTTGAAGGCGAAGTCCGGCACCTGGGGCAGGGGCTGGGCGAATAGGCGATCGGGTTCTTTGCTCACGGCTGTTCCGGCGACGAAGGGGGAAAGCCGGGCATTTTAGCCAACTTGCTCCTCGGATGCGCGGGTTGTCTGATGGAACGCCGACGCGGTAATGCCCCACTGCCCCAGCCAATAGCTGACGATCAGTAAATACGGCGCGGCCTCAAACGCCACCACAAACCGATTGATGCCGATCAACGTGTCGGAAAACACGAACGACGCCGCACCTGCCGCCGCCAGGTACGCCGAGCGCTTGGGTACCTCGCTGCCCAAGCGTGCCAGCGCTCGCCACAGCATGGCGCTGATCACCAGGGCGTAAACCACCACCGGCACCAGCAACGGACCCAGGCCGTGGGA
The DNA here is from genome assembly GCF_055409485.1 of Pseudomonas sp. A125. Lineage (NCBI taxonomy): Bacteria > Pseudomonadati > Pseudomonadota > Gammaproteobacteria > Pseudomonadales > Pseudomonadaceae > Pseudomonas > Pseudomonas sp. A125. The sequence continues at coordinate 89,704 of NZ_JBUZVP010000009.1, read as the reverse complement.
AATCAGGATGCCCAGCAAGATCGCGCCCACCACCAGTGCCAGCACCAGCGGCAAAATCGCCGGGCGGCGGCAGTCACTTAAGTAGGCTTTCAGATACGCCAGGTGCGCGAATAAAAAGGCACCCAGGCCGAAGATGAACAGGTCGCCGGGCCAGGCCAGCAGTACATCGCCCACCAGGGAAAAAATCAGCCCCAGGCTGATCCAGCGTCGATAGTCGGTGGGCGGCGCATCATGCAGCCAGCCCAACAACGCCAGCACCGGCAACGGCTTTACCAACAGGCAGAGCAGGGTGGCGTGGGTGCTCAGGCCGAAGATAAAGGTCACCGCACCCATCAACGCAAGGATCATCCATGGCATATCAGTTCACCGTAATGGCGCAGTCGAAGGTTTCGGCCGGTTCTGCTTCCGGCTCCCAGGGTTGTTGTGAGGTGAGGCGCAAACGGCCCTGCCCGGCGTTGAAGGCCTGGAAGCGCCAGGTGGACTGGCCGCCACTGCCGACCACGCCGGTGTCTTCGGTGTTGCTGTAGACCTCGGGGCTCAGGCTGCGCAGTACGCCGCCGGCCGAGTCCTGGATGGCCCAGCGGTAACCGGTGGTGGGGTTGCTGGGCAGGGTCAGGATCAGGTTTTGCCCGGTTTTGAGTTGCAGCGGGCAAGCGCTCTGTTTTTCCACGGTGACGTTTTGCTTCGGCGCACTGGCACAGGCGGCGAGCAGGCAAAGGCTCAGGGGGAGAAGCAGACGGGCAGCGGTCATGAGGGCTCCGTTGTTTGGCGACGAAGGGCGAGCATAACCGAAGATGAGACAAGGTGTGACAGGAAGGCAAACACCACTTAATAGTGGCGAGCGGGTTTATTGTGATGAGCGGGCTTGCTCGTGGTGAGCGGGCTTGCTTGTGGTGAGCGGGCTTGCCCCGCGCTGGGCTGCGAAGCAGCCCTTGGTAAACCTACTGCGTTTCTTCAGGCAGCAATCGCTTGCCTGTTTCAGGGCCGCTTCGCAGCCCAGCGCGGGGCAAGCCCGCTCACCACAGGGGCCGCTTCGCAGCCCAGCGCGGGGCAAGCCCGCTCACCACAGGGGCCGCTTCGCAGCCCAGCGCGGGGCAAGCCCGCTCACCACAGGGGCCAGTTCAGGCGCTGCATAACTGTCAGAACAACACCTTTGCCACATCCGCAAACCGCTTGGCAAAGTGCACGGTCATGCCTTCCTTCAGGTACTCCGGCAGCTCTTCAAAGCTTCCGCGATTGGGCTCCGGCAAGATCAGCTCATGAATCTTCTGGCGCCGCGCCGCAATCACCTTCTCGCGCACCCCGCCAATGGGCAGTACATGCCCGGTCAACGTCAGTTCACCGGTCATCGCCACGCCTTTTTTCGGCGGCTGGTTACGCGCCAGCGACAGCAATGCACTGGCCATAGTCACCCCGGCGCTCGGGCCGTCCTTGGGTGTCGCGCCTTCCGGCACGTGCAGGTGCACGAAGGCTTCGTCGAAGAACTTCGGGTCACCGCCAAACGACTTCAGGTTGGAGCTGATGTAGCTGTAGGCAATCTCGGCCGATTCCTTCATCACTTCACCCAACTGACCGGTGAGCTTGAAGCCACGGTTCAGCGTGTGAATGCGCGTCGCCTCGATCGGCAGCGTCGCACCGCCCATGCTGGTCCAGGCCAGGCCGGTAATCACCCCGGTGCCAGACAGCACTTGCTCGTTACGAAACACTGGCATCCCCAGGGAGGCTTCCAGGTCCTTGTTGCCGATCTTGATCACCGAGTCCGGCTCATCCAGCAGCTTGACCACCGCCTTGCGCACCAGTTTGCCCAGCTGTTTCTCCAATTGGCGCACACCGGCTTCGCGGGCGTAACCATCGATCAAGGCGCGCAGCGCGCCGTCGCTGATGGACAGGCTGTTTTTCGACACGCCGGCTTTGTCCAACTGCTTTGGCCACAGGTGACGCTTGGCAATCGCGACTTTTTCTTCGGTGATGTAGCCCGACAGGCGAATCACTTCCATCCGGTCCAGCAACGGGCCGGGAATTGAATCCAGGGTGTTGGCGGTGCACACGAACAGCACTTTGGACAGGTCCAGGCGCAGGTCCAGGTAGTGGTCGAGGAATTCGACGTTCTGTTCCGGGTCCAGGGTTTCGAGCAGGGCCGAAGCAGGGTCGCCCTGGTAGCTCTGGCCCATCTTGTCGATCTCGTCGAGCATGATCACCGGGTTCATCACCTCCACATCCTTGAGCGCTTGCACCAGCTTGCCCGGCATGGCGCCGATGTAGGTGCGGCGATGGCCCTTGATCTCGGCCTCGTCACGCATGCCGCCGACGCTGAAGCGATAGAACGGCCGGCCGAGGGATTCGGCAATCGATTTACCGACACTGGTCTTGCCCACGCCCGGCGGGCCCACCAGCAACACGATGGAGCCGGCGACTTCGCCTTTGTAGGCACCCACCGCGAGGAATTCGAGGATGCGACTCTTGATGTCGTCGAGGCCAGCGTGGTGCTTGTCGAGCACTTTGCGGGCGTGCTTGAGGTCGAGTTTGTCCTCGCCATACACGCCCCACGGCACCGAGGTGGCCCAGTCGAGGTAGTTGCGGGTGACCGCGTACTCCGGCGAGCCGGTTTCCAGGATCGACAGCTTGTTCATTTCTTCAGTGATGCGTTTCTGCGCCTGGGCCGGCAGCACCTTGTCCACCAGGCGTTGTTCGAACTGCTCGACGTCGGCGCTGCGATCGTCCTTGGTCAGCCCCAGCTCCTGCTGGATGACCTTGAGTTGTTCCTTGAGGAAGAACTCGCGCTGGTGCTCGCCGATCTTGCGGTTCACTTCGGCGGAGATTTCTTTTTGCAGGCGCGCGACTTCGACTTCCTTGCGCAGCATCGGCAGGACTTTTTCCATGCGTTTGAGCATGGGCACGCAGTCCAGCACTTGCTGCAACTCATTGCCGGTGGCCGAGGTGAGGGCGGCGGCGAAGTCGGTCAGCGGCGACGGGTCGTTGGGGCTGAAGCGGTTGAGGTAGTTTTTCAGCTCTTCGCTGTACAGCGGGTTGAGCGGCAGCAGTTCCTTGATCGCATTGATCAGCGCCATGCCGTAGGCCTTGACCTCGTCGGTCGGCTGGGTCGGCTGGTGCGGGTATTCGACTTCCACCAGATACGGCGGGCGGTGGTGCTTGAGCCAGGTCTTGATGCGTACGCGGGTCAGGCCCTGGGCGACGAATTGCAGCTTGCCGTCTTCGCGGCTGGCGTGGTGCACCTTCACCAGGGTGCCGTACAGCGGCAGGCTGGAGGTGTCGAAGTGGCGCGGGTCTTCGGGTGGGGTTTCCATGAAGAACAGGGCCAGGGAGTGGTGGTCGGACTTGCTCACCAACTCCAGGGTTTCGGCCCATGGCTCTTCATTGACGATCACCGGCAGTACTTGCGCCGGGAAGAACGGCCGATTGTGGATCGGGATGATGTAAACCTTGTCGGGCAGGTTTTGCCCGGGCAGGGCCAGGCCAGTGTTGGCAGAAGTGTGTTCAGCGTTTTCCGGATCGGCGTAGTCGTTGAGGTCGATGTCCGGGAATTCTTGCTGGTCGCTCATGGGGCACCTGCATAAGGAAGTATGCAAGTTAGATGGGGCAGGTCGGCAGTGGTTTCAATGGGCGGGGTGAGATAGCAACATATTGCACAATATTTTCGAAACGCAGCTGGACCAATATGGGAGCGGGCTTGCTGTGGCGAGCGGGCTTGCCCCGCGTAGGGCTGCGAAGCAGCCCCATCCATCTGTGGTGAACCCGACGGGGGACAAGCCCCCTCACCACAGCAAGCCCGCTCCCACAGGTTGGATTGCGTTTCGTCAGCTGAGTTTGTGCAGGTAGGCGGGCAGCGGCTGTTCGGGCAGCACCGACAACACCTTCAAACGCTGCAACATCCGTTGCCGGGCCCGTTGCAGGTGCTCGCGCAGGTTCAGCGCGGCGGCGTCGAATGCGCCGTGCAGCAACAGCTCAAGGATCAGCCGGTGCTCGGCCAGCATCGCCGGGTCGGCGCCGATGCCCAGCAGGCGGTAGAAAATCCGGCTGATGATCATCGGGCTCTGTCCCTGGCGGATCAGCGCGGCAATCTTGCGGTTTTGCAGGCCGGCGAGGCAGTGCTGGTGCAGGTCTTCCTCGATCTGCTCGATTTCTTCCAGGCTGCAATGAGCGCTGTGTTGCGCATCGAGCACGCGCTGCAACATGGCTTGCAGCAGGTCGCGGTCGAGGTTCGGCGCGCTCTGGCGCAGGGCTTCGGGCTCAAGGCAGGCGCGCAATTCGTAGTCTTCGGTGACTTCCCTCGCGGTCAGCGGCCCGGCCAGCCATTGGGAATAGGGTTCCTTTTCCACCAGGCCACGGTCGCGCAGACGCATCAATGCTTCACGCACCACCGCACGGCTGACGTTGTAGTGCTCGGCGGCGGCTTGTTCATCCAGGCGGTAATGCCCGAAGGCGATGCAGGTAGAGAGTGCTGCGCCGATTTCCTCGACGATGCGCTCCCCCAGTGGCCGGGTGTCTACCAGTTCATCTTCACCGTTGAGGCCCAGATGCGCGTGGCTCAGGGGCAGGCGCAGCGGTTCCATCTCCAGGCCATCGGGGTTGATCAGGTAACCCCGGCCATCGAAGCGGCAAATCAACCCTTCGTCGTGCAACAGGTTCAAGGCTTTGCGCACCGGCACCCGGCTGGTACCGAACAGTTCGGCCAGCGGCGCTTCCAGCAACACCAGGCCATGGCGGGCGGTGCCGTGGGTGATGGCGTCGCGCAAAACCTGATGAATCATCGCGTAACGGGAAGCCGAGGCTGACACTGCTTTCATCGGGCTCTCTGGGGCAAACGGATCGGTGGTCGCCGATTCTCTCATAGTTGTGCCTGTCACTCCGCGCCACGTCGGTGGCACTTTTTTGGGGCCTTGAGAGGCTGTTTGTTACTTTTATGCACCAAAATGTATTTATTAATAAAAGATACATTATTTCATTGCGGACGAGCATGAAACGCTTGCCCCTGTTTCTTTTCTCGCCTCGAACCCATCTAGCCCGTGGCTCTGCTCCAAAGGGTGGGATACGTCAACGAGGCTGTGCACAAGACTGGCACGAAAGCTGCCTTTATAAAATGTACATTTTATTAATATGTACGTTTTTAGAAGGTTATTCCCATGTCAGACGCCACTTCACTGGCCGAGGATTTTGCCAGCGGTCGCAGCGATCCGGTGTACGCCCTCGAACAGGCACTCGCCCACGCGAGCAGCGCCACCGGGGTATTCATCTCCCTGAGCGCCGAGCGTGCCCGGCGTGAGGCCCAAGCCTCTGCGGCCCGTTGGCGTGCCGGCCAGCCGTTGAGCGTGTTTGATGGCGTGCCCCTGGCCTGGAAAGATTTGTTCGATGTGGCCGGCAGCATTACCACGGCGGGCACGGCCTATCGCAGCCACGCGCCGGCCGCCTTGCTCGACGCGCCGAGTGTGGGCCTGCTGTGCCGCGCCGGGATGGTCAGCGTGGGCAAGACCAACCTCAGCGAGTTGGCGTATTCGGGCCTGGGCCTGAACCCGCATTTCGGCACGCCGCACAACCCGAGCAGCATTGATCAACCGCGGATCCCGGGTGGTTCTTCTTCCGGTTCTGCGGTAGCGGTGGCCGCCGGGATCGTGCCGATCGCCATGGGCACCGACACCGCCGGCTCGATCCGTATTCCCGCTGCGCTGAACGGGGTGGTGGGGTATCGCAGCAGCTGCCGGCGCTACAGCCGCGACGGCGTTTTTCCGCTGGCCCATACCCTCGACAGCCTGGGCCCGCTGACCCGCAGCGTGCGCGATGCGCTGGCCATCGACGACCTACTGAACGGGCGCGACCAGCGCCAGCCACGCCAGGCCCGTAGCCTCAATGGGCAGCGCTTCTGGGTCGAACAAAGTGTGCTGGAAGATGCCCGTGTCGAACCCGCCGTGCGCGACAACCTGCAGCAATGCGTGAACCGCTTAAAAGCCGGTGGTGCGTTGGTCGAAGTACGCCCCTCGAAGACCTTCCAGGCCACCCTCGACTTGATCCAGCACCAAGGCTGGCTGGGCTCCTTCGAAGCCTTCGCCCTCCACGAAGCCCTGCTCGACAGCCCCGACGCCGAGCAACTCGACCCCCGCGTACGCCGCCGCCTTGAAGCGGCCCGCACACTGCCGGCCAGCCAACTGCTGGCGTTATACGACGCCCGCCGCCGCCTGCAACAGCAGCTGATTGACGAGCTCGACGGCGCGATCCTCATCACCCCCACCGTGGCCCACGTGGCCCCGGCCCTGGCGCCGTTGGAAGCCGACGATCAACTGTTCGTCAGCACCAACCTCGCCACCCTGCGCCTGACCATGCCCGGCAGCCTGCTGGACATGCCCGGCGTCAGCCTGCCCAGCGGCCGCGATGCCCTGGGCCTGCCCACCGGCCTGCTACTCAGCGCCCCCAGCGGCGAAGACGCGCGCCTGCTTCGGGCTGCCCTGTCAGTCGAAACAGCACTCACTTTTTAAGGAGACACATCATGGCTAAAGACATCCTCTGTGCATTTGGCGTCGACGTCGACGCGGTCGCCGGCTGGCTCGGTTCCTATGGCGGCGAAGACTCCCCGGACGACATTTCCCGCGGCCTGTTCGCCGGTGAAATCGGCGCGCCGCGCCTGCTCAAATTGTTCGAGCGCTATGGCCTGCGCACCACCTGGTTTATCCCCGGCCACTCGATGGAAACCTTCCCCGAGCAAATGAAGGCAGTGGCCGACGCCGGCCACGAAATCGGCGTGCACGGCTACAGCCACGAAAACCCCATCGCCATGACCGCCGAGCAGGAAGAAATCGTCCTCGACAAGTCCATCGAGCTGATCACCCAGGTCACCGGCAAGCGCCCCACCGGCTACGTCGCGCCATGGTGGGAATTCAGCAAGGTGACCAACGAACTGCTGCTGAAAAAAGGCATCAAGTACGACCACAGCCTGATGCACAACGACTTCCACCCCTACTACGTGCGCAAGGGCGACACCTGGACCAAGATCGACTACAGCCAGCACCCCGACACCTGGATGAAACCCCTGGTGCGCGGCGAAGAAACCGACCTGGTGGAGATCCCGGCCAACTGGTATCTCGACGACCTGCCGCCAATGATGTTCATCAAGAAAGCCCCCAACAGCCACGGCTTCGTCAACCCGCGTCACCTGGAAGAAATGTGGCGCGACCAGTTCGACTGGGTCTACCGCGAGCATGAACACGCGGTGTTCACCATGACCATCCACCCCGACGTTTCCGGCCGCCCGCAAGTGCTGCTGATGCTTGAACGGTTGATCGAACACATCCAGAGCCATGCCGGCGTGCGCTTCGTCACCTTCGACGAAATCGCCGATGACTTTATCCGCCGCCAACCGCGTACCTGACACCCGTACCTAACCCCTGGCCCACCTTGCGAGGCGCGATTTATGTCTATCTACAACAAGCTTGATCTGACTGGCTGGAAACCCCGGCAACTGACGCCCAAGGAAGTGCGGTTCGCCACCTGGATCGCGTTTTTCGCCTGGGTGTTTGCGGTGTATGACTTCATCCTGTTCGGCACCTTGCTGCCGGAAATCGGCCGGCACTTTAACTGGGGTGAAGTGGAGCAGGCAGAGATTGCGACATGGGTGGCGGTAGGCACCGCCGTGGTCGCGCTGGCCATCGGTCCGATCGTGGACAAGCTGGGCCGGCGCAAGGGGATTATTTTCACCGTGGCCGGTTCGGCGATCTGCTCGGCACTCACCGCGATTGGCGGCGCGTGGGGCAAGTCGTCGCTGATCCTGATCCGTTCGCTGGGCGGCCTGGGTTATGCCGAGGAAACCGTCAACGCGACCTACCTGAGCGAGTTGTACGCTGCCTCCGATGATCCAAAACTGGCCAAGCGTCGCGGCTTTATCTACAGCCTGGTGCAGGGCGGTTGGCCGGTGGGTGCGTTGATCGCGGCAGGGTTGACCGCGCTGTTGTTGCCGGTGATTGGCTGGCAGGGTTGCTTCGTGTTTGCAGCGATCCCGGCGATTGTGATTGCGGTCATGGCGCGCAAGCTCAAGGAAAGCCCGCAGTTCCAGATTCACCAGCGCATCAGCGAACTGCGCAAAAGCGGCTCGGTAAAAGAAGCGCAGAACGTCGCCGTGACCTACGGCGTGGACTATGACGAACACAGCAAGGCTGGCCTCAAGGCTGCGTTCCGTGGCCCGGCGCGCCGTGCAACATTGGTGATTGGCGCGGCGCTGTTGCTCAACTGGGCGGCGATCCAGGTGTTCAGCGTGCTGGGCACTTCGGTGATCGTCAGCGTGCACCACATCTCGTTCGAGAACTCGCTGATCATCCTCGTGCTATCGAACCTGGTGGGTTACTGCGGCTACCTCAGCCACGGCTGGATGGGCGACAAGATCGGCCGCCGCAACGTCATTGGCCTGGGCTGGATGCTCGGCGGGCTGGCGTTTGCCGGGATGCTCTATGGCCCGAGCAACATGGCGATGGTGGTCGGTCTGTACAGCCTGGGCCTGTTCTTCCTGATCGGGCCGTACTCGGCGGCGCTGTTTTTCATCAGCGAAAGTTTTCCCACCAGCATCCGTGCCACCGGTGGCGCGATCATCCATGCCATGGGGCCGATTGGTGCCGTGGTCGCAGGGTTCGGCGCCACTCAAGTGTTGTCGGCCGGCAGTGACTGGCAGACCGCTGCGCTGTGGTTCGGCGCGCTGCCGTGCTTCCTGTCCGGTGCGTTGATGTTTGCCGCGCGTCATGTGCGTCCGGAAACCGTTCAGTAAGGAGTGAGTTGATGAGTCGTAGAGTTGCGTTGATTACCGGTGCCGCCAGCGGCATCGGCCAGGCCCTCGCGGTGGCGTATGCCCGCAGTGGCGTGGCGGTGGTGGGCGGGTATTACCCGGCCGATCCTCATGACCCGCATCACACTGTTTTGCAGGTGGAAGAAGCCGGCGGTGAATGCCTGATGTTGCCGCTGGACGTGGGCGATACCGCGTCGGTGGATAACCTGGCGGCGCAGGCGGTCCAGCACTTTGGTCGCCTCGATTACGCGGTAGCCAACGCGGGGTTGTTAAGGCGCGCACCGTTGCTGGAGATGACCGACGAGCTGTGGAACGAGATGCTCAACGTCGACCTGACCGGGGTGATGCGCACCTTCCGGGCGGCGACCCGGCATATGCACGAAGGCGGCGCGTTGGTGGCGATTTCGTCGATTGCCGGTGGCGTATATGGCTGGCAGGAGCACGCGCACTATGCGGCTGCCAAGGCGGGTGTGCCGGGGTTGTGTCGGTCGCTGGCGGTGGAACTGGCGCCGTTGGGGATTCGCTGCAATGCGGTGATCCCGGGGTTGATCGAGACGCCGCAGTCGCTGGATGCGAAAAACTCCCTGGGCCCGGAAGGACTGGCGAAAGCGGCGCGGGCGATTCCATTGGGCCGGGTAGGGCGGGCGGATGAAGTGGCGTCCCTGGTGCGGTTCTTGACCAGTGAGGAGTCGAGTTACCTGACCGGGCAAAGCATTGTAATTGATGGTGGCTTGACCGTGCGCTGGCCGGATTGATGCGGATTCAAGTCTGATGCAATTCAAATGTGGGAGCTGGCTTGCCTGCGATGCAGGCAACTCGGTCCTTCAGATACACCGAGGTGATGCCATCGCAGGCAAGCCAGCTCCCACAGGTAACACTCGACCCGTAGAGGAATAACAATGCCCCAACTTGCTAACCGCCGTGCTGTGATCACCGGCGCCGGCAGCGGTATCGGCGCCGCCATCGCACGCGCCTATGCCGTCGAAGGCGCACGTCTGCTATTGGCCGACCGTAACGCCGCAACCCTGGCCGAAACCGCGATCACCTGCCGCAACCTCGGCGCCGAAGTCCTTGAGTGCGTAGCCGACGTCGGCACTGTCGACGGCGCCCAGGCCAGCGTCGATGCCTGCGTCGCCCACTACGGCGGCATCGACATCCTGGTCAACAACGCCGGCATGCTGACCCAGGCCCGTTGCGTCGATCTGACCATGGACATGTGGAACGACATGCTGCGCGTCGACCTCACCAGCGTCTTCGTCGCCAGCCAGCGCGCCTTGCCCCACATGGTCGCCCAGCGCTGGGGGCGGATTATCAACGTCGCTTCGCAACTGGGTATCAAGGGTGGTGCAGAGCTCACGCACTATGCCGCGGCAAAGGCCGGCGTCATTGGTTTCACAAAATCCCTGGCCCTGGAAGTGGCCAAGGACAACGTGTTGGTGAATGCCATCGCGCCCGGGCCCATCGAGACGCCATTGGTAGGCGGCATCAGCGACACCTGGAAACGTGCCAAGGCCGCCGAGCTGCCCCTGGGCCGTTTTGGCCTGGCGGACGAAGTGGCACCCACCGCCGTGCTATTGGCCAGCGAGGGCGGCAACCTGTTCGTCGGCCAGACCCTCGGCCCGAATTCCGGCGATGTCATGCCATGAGCGGGCAATAGCATGTGCGGACTCTGCGGCCTGCTGGGCGAAGACCTGCACTGGAGCGACCCGTTGGGCGATGAATTGCCGCGACGGCGCGAACGCTTGCGCCGCATTGCCGCGATCAATCAGGTGCTGGCAGTGTTCCGGCTCAAGGTCGAAGACTTCCAGGGCGCGTCCTATCTGCTGCTGGGCGCTACCGGCAAACAGGCACTGGCCAGCGGCCTGGATGAGTTGTGGCGGGCGGCAGAGACCCTGCTCGGTCGACCGCTGGACCCGTTGGACCCGCGCCTGCTCGATCATCTGGAGCTGTAGGAGCCCGGCTTGCCGGCGATGGCGCCCTTCATATCGCCATCGCCGGCAAGCCGGGCTCCTACAGGGGCATCATTGAGGTAGAAATATGAGCATCGCTCTGAACGTCATCACCGGTTTTCTCGGCAGCGGCAAGACCACCCTGCTCAAGCGCCTGCTGCAAGGCGAAAGCCTCGGAGACACGGCGTTGCTGATCAATGAATTCGGCGACGTCGGCATCGACCATCTGCTGGTGGAAGAAGTGGCGCCGGACACGGTGTTGTTGCCCAGCGGTTGCGTCTGCTGTTCGATTCGCGGCGAGTTGAAAGACGCCTTGCTCGGCCTGTTGCAGCGCCGCGAGCGGGGCGAGATTCCGGCGTTCAAACGGGTAATCCTGGAGACCACCGGCCTGGCCGACCCGGCGCCGATCCTGGCCACGTTGAACAACGACGTGCAACTGCGCGGGCGCTTTCATATTGGCCTGGTGGTCACGTTGGTGGACGCCAGCCACGCCGCCTTGCAAGAGCGCCTGCACCCGGAATGGCTGGCGCAAGTGGCCGCCGCCGATCGCCTGCTGTTGAGCAAGACCGACCTCATCGAAGACGGCGGCCCACTGCGCGCGCATTTGCAGGCACTGAACGCCGGTACGCCGATCCTCAACACCTGCGACATCGACAGCGGTGAGCAACTGCTGCTCGGCGAAGGCCTGCGCAGTGCCGAACCCGCCGCTGAAGTCCGCCGCTGGAAACTCCATCAAACCACCGCCGCCAACCACGGCGACGCGCAAGTCTGCTGCCTGACCTTCGACCAGCCGCTGGATTGGGTGGGGTTCGGGGTCTGGTTATCGATGCTGTTAAGATGCCACGGCGAACGTATTCTTCGCGTCAAAGGACTGCTCAACGTGAACGCAAGCTTGGCCCCCATCGTCATTCATGGCGTGCAGCATTGCCTGCATGCGCCGGTCCACTTGCCCGCATGGCCGGGCACCGATCGGCAGTCACGCCTGGTGTTTATCCTGCGTGGCCTCGACCCGGCGCTGCTGCGTCGCTCCTTTGAAGTGTTCTCCAGAAGGTTTGCCGCATGATCACGCTTCGCGTCCTCGGCACGTCGGTAACCTTGCTCGAAACCTTGCGTGTGCGCGCTGAACAAGACTTGGGCATTCGCCTGGTGTACCAGGTGCACGATGTGGCGCAGGCCCAGCGCATCGCAGTCATGCAGCCCGACAGCTACGACCTCTACGACCAGTGGTTTCACAACGTCGACTTCGTATGGCCGGCGCGGGCGATCCAGCCGATCGACACCCGGCGTATTGCCCTGTGGCACGAGATCAACGACTTGCCCAAGCGCGGCCGTTTGTCTGCCAACGACCGCCTGGGCAGCGGCAGTGTGCCCAGCGAGCGCTTGTTCGTGCAGCACGACGGCAGCCTCGGCAGCACCGTCACCGAACGCATCAGCATGCTGCCGCTGACCCACAATGCCGACAGTTTTGCCTACCGCCCTGAACGGTTGCCCGAAGGTTTCAACCGCGCCAACGAGAGCTGGGGCTGGCTGCTGGACCCGGCCTGGGGAGCGCGCACCGCGTTGCAAAGTGACGCCGCCATCGGAGCCCTCGACGCCGCGCTGGCGGTGCAGGGCGCGGGGCTCGCGAGCTTCAAGGACATCGGCAACATGAGCATCGAGGAAATCGACGTACTCGCCGATATTTTGGTGCGCAAGCAGAAGGAAGGGCACTTTGCAGCGTTCTGGTCCGATGACGAAGAAGCGGCGCAATTGATGCTCCGCCCGAGCATCGACATCCAGAGTTTGTGGTCTCCGACCCTGATGCGCCTGCATCGGGCCGGGGTCAAATACCGCTTGGCCGTGCCCAGTGAAGGCTATCGCGCCTGGTTCGGCGGGTTGTCATTGTCGCGTCATGCCAAGGGCCCAGTGCTGGATGCGGCCTACGCCTACCTCAACTGGTGGCTGTCCGGCTGGCCTGGCGCGGTAATGGCGCGCCAGGGTTACTACATCGGCAACCCGGCCCGCAGCCGTGATCACTTGAGCGGCGCCGAATGGGACTACTGGTACGCCGGCCTGCCCGCGCGGGAGGAGCTGCTGGGCAGCGATGGCCTGCCGTTGATCGACGTGGGAGAAGTGCGCGACGGCGGTTCCTATCAGCAGCGCATGGGCCATATCGCGGTGTGGAACTCGGTGATGGACGAGCACAACTACCTGGTGCGGCGTTGGGGTGACTTCATGCGGGCGCGCATCTAGGCCTGATGAGGTGGTCGCCAAATTAATGACACTAAAGTTCCCGTATTTATTGGGTGCACTTCTTCTCTTGCGCAGCTAATCTGGATAATTCGAATGCCCTGACGGAAAGGGCATTTATTTGACGCCAGTTCAGCTATCGCGAGGGACGCGCATGACGCAGGGACGTTTCGGCTGGAGGGAGCAGGCGCTGCCAGAGGGCAACAAAATGAGGTGGCGCCATACGTTTCAAACCCGGATCGCCGGGGTGTTGGCGTTACTGTTGCTGGTGGTGGTAGCGGCAGTGTATTTCGCGGTGAAGACGGCGACCAATCACGCGGTGGAAAACCAGGCCCAGGTGCAGCTGGAAACCGGCAGCCAGGTCTTCGAACGCTTGCTCGACCTGCGAGGCCGGCGCCTGCAATACGGCTTGAACTGGCTCACGGCGGACCTGCCCTTTCGCCAGGCCGTAGCCGATGGCGAACCTGCTGCGATTCTCGCCACGCTGCGCCGGCATGGCACCGGCCTTACCTCCAGTGAAGTGTTTGTGCTGGGGCTCGATGGGCAGGTGATGGTCAGCACATTGCAGGCGCTGACGCCCGGGCAGGCTTTTCCCTATAACGATGCGTTGCGCCAGGCCCGGCGCAATGGCCTGCAGATGTTGATCGTGGCCCTGGATGGCCGGCCTTTTTTGCTGGTGCAGCAGGAGGTCGTTGACCCCGCACCGATTGCCCACGTCGTCATGGGGTTTCCCATGGACGAAATCTTTGCCAGCGAATTGCGTTCCATGAGCAACCTGGAAGTGTCGTTCATCAGTACACACAACGGTCAGCCGGGCGAGCTGTTCAGCACTCAGCCGCTGGCGTTTCAAGCATCGATCGTCAGTGACTTGCAGCGCACCTACATCAACCCGGTGGCGCAACTGAACCGGTTTCACGGCCAGCGTTATCTGAGCCAGGTGCTGCCCCTGGGCAACACCGCAGACGGCGGTGAGGTACGGGTGCTGCTGCAAAGCCCGCTGGATCACGCCCTCGAATCCTTCGCGCCGCTGGACCGGCAATTTCTCGCGATAGCCCTGGTGGTGCTGCTGGTGTCGCTGGCGGGTGCGCTGTTTCTGGCGCGGCGGGTTTCGCGCCCACTCAACGCGCTGGTACAGGCGGCGGACCGCATCGGGGCCGGTGACTACCGCACACCGGTGCGGGTGCGCAGCCACGATGAGTTCGGCTTGCTGGCCCAGGCCTTCAACGCCATGCAAAACGGGATCGCCGTGCGCGAACGGCAACTGGCCCACAACGCCCTGCACGACTCGCTCACCGGCCTGCCCAACCGGGCGTTGGCCATGGAGCGCCTGGGCAGCGCTATCAGCGCCGGCCGGCCTGTGGTGTTGGTGTACCTGGGCATTGAAAACTACCGGGTGATCAACGAAGGCTACGGCCCGGAAGGTGTGGAAGAAATGCTCCGTGACGCCAGCCGCTGCCTGCTGTCGAGCCTGTCGGCCAGCGACACGGCCGCACGCATTACCGGCAGCGAATTTTTGCTGTTGCTGGAAAACACCGAGATCGACCGTGTCGTGGCCTTGGCCGACCGCCTGTATGGGCTGTTGACCGAGCCCCAGCGCATTGGCGGCGATGACCTGCGCCATGAAGTGAGCATTGGCATTGCCGCTTACCCTGCCGACGGCCAACTGGTTGAAGAGCTGATCAGCCGCGCCGCGATTGCCCGCCACGATGCGGCGGCGCTGCCGGGTTATTTACAGATCTACCAGCAAGACCGCGACCTCGCCCATCAACGCCAGATCACTCTGATTCGCGACTTGCGCCGTGCGGCGGCCGAGGGCGAGTTGTACCTGTGTTATCAGCCCAAGCTCGACCTGCACCATGGTCATGTGCGCCAGGCCGAAGCGCTGTTGCGTTGGCAGCACCCGAGCCTGGGCCTGGTGTCGCCTGCCGAGTTCATTCCCTTGGCCGAGCGCACCGGTAGCATGGGCAGCCTGACCCAGTGGGTGATCGAGGAGGCTATTCGGCAATTGGCCGAATGGGAGGTGCGCGGGTTACAGGTGCAACTGTCGGTAAACATCTCGGTGGATGACCTGGCGGATGACAACCTGGCATCGCGGGTCACTGAACTGCTGGCGCGCTACCGCGTATCAGCCCGACAACTGATTTTCGAAATCACCGAAAGCGCAATCATGCACAACCCGGCCCAGGCACTCAGCGTGCTGGAGCAATTGCGCGGCTGTGGCATCAGCCTGTCGGTGGACGACTTTGGCACAGGCTACTCATCCCTGGCGCAACTGCAACGCCTGCCGGTGCAGGAACTGAAGATCGACCAGTCGTTCGTGCGCAACCTCGACAGCACCTCCGGCGACGGCGTGATCGTGCGCTCGACCATTGAAATGAGCCACAACCTGGGGCTCAGGGTGGTGGCCGAAGGGGTGGAGTTCGAACCGAGCCTCAAGCTGCTCAAGCTCTGGAAATGCGACACGGCCCAGGGTTATCTGATCAGCCGGCCATTAAATGCCGTGGCCTTCGAAAGGTGGATGCGCCGCGAGCACGTACCCGTCTAAAAGGCTTTTTATCGGCTACAGGTTTTTCCCTGTCGGTCGATAACCTCTACAGCTCCTGACCGATTGCATAGGTTTTTGCCGACCAGCGGTCAGGGCTTTCGTAGATTCAATGATGGCAATTAGCCTTATTTACGGCATCATCTGTGCCGTATTGTCTGTTGCCGACTTTCTGTGCCAAGGCAGGCCGCTTTTTATTTTTCCTTTTTTGCGGACCTCGAATGGCCAGGATTTTCCAGCAGTTTTCCCTTGTCGCTTTATTGTTATCGATGCCTGGCTGGGCCTGTGCGGCGACGCTTGAGGTGCAGTTGCAGCAGGCCGATGGCACTCCGGTAAATGACGCGGTAGTGACCCTGCAAGGCCCGGCCAGTGCGCCGGCCGGTGCACTCAAGGCAGACATGGACCAGCGCGGCCAACAGTTCGCGCCCCACGTGCTGGCGGTGCACACCGGCACGCAGATTCGCTTCCCCAACAGCGACAATATTCGCCACCAGGTGTATTCCTTTTCCACCGCCAAGCGCTTCGAGCTGCGCCTTTACGAAGGTACGCCTGCCGATCCGTTGCTGTTCGATAAACCTGGCGTGGTGGTGCTCGGCTGCAACATCCACGACTGGATGCTCGGCTACGTCTACGTCACCCAAGACCCACGCTTTGGCGTCAGCGATGCCCAGGGCCGCCTGCGCCTGGAGCAACTGCCGGCGGGTAATTACCAGGTCACCCTGTGGCATCCGCAGCTCGCCGGTATGCAGCCGCTGGACGGTGGCACCCTGAATATTCCCGCTGGCGGCCTCACCCGGCATTTTCAACTGGCCCTTGAACCGCGCTCTGCCGAGACCCCCACCGCACCGGCGCCGACCGCCTTCGGTGATGCCTTCAGTCGAGCTGCCCGTGAAACTGCGCAGTAGCTTTCAGGCGCGAGTCGCCAGCGTTTTGATCCTGCTGTTGCTGGTGGTGATTGGCGCGGTGTACTTCAGCGTCAAGGCGGCAACCCGCTCGGCGGTACACGGGCAGGCCATGACTCAATTGGAGGTTGGCACGCGGGTGTTTGAGCGGCTGCTGGAAGTGCGTGGGCGACGCCTGGCCGATGGCGTGCAATTGCTCGCCGCAGACTTCGGGTTTCGCGACGCAGTAGCCAGTGGTGATTCGGCGACCATGCGCTCGGTGCTGCTCAACCATGGCAAGCGCATCAATGCCAGTGACATGATTCTGCTGGGCATGGACGGCAAAGTCCTCGCCAGCACCCTGGACGAAGTTGGGGAGGGCACGATTTTTCGTTACGACCAGGCCCTGCGTGACGCCCGGCGCAACCGCCAGGCCATGCTGATGGTGCCGCTGCAAGGCAAGCCGCACCTGCTGGTGGAGGCTTCGGTGCTGGCGCCATTACCGATTGCGCGGGTGGTGATGGGCTTCAGCATGGACAACGCCTTCGCCGATGAATTGCGTTCGTTGAGCAACCTGCAAGTGTCGTTCCTGACCGTGGATCACCAGCAACCCGGCGACTTGGTCAGTACCCAGCCCCCGGTGCTGCGCGACAGTATCGTGGGCCTGATGTTGGGCGATTCAACCCGCCATGGCGTGTCGATGACCGAGCATTTGCAGCACAGCTTTCTCAGCCAGTCGCTGGTGCTTGCCAGTGACCCCGACGGCCAGGTGCTGGCCCTACTGCAAAGCCCGCTGGACGCGGCAATGCAAGCCTTTGTGCCACTGGATGAGAAGATCCTCGGCATTGCGCTGATCGCGCTGCTGGCCTCGTTGATCGGTGCGTTGTTGCTGGCCCGTGGTGTATCGCGGCCGGTGAAGGCGTTGGCTGCGGCGGCGGAACGCATTGGCCAGGGCGATTACCACACCCCGGTGGCCCTTGAGCGCAGCGACGAATTGGGCCTGCTGGCGACTGCCGTCAACTCGATGCAAAGCGGGATTGCCGAGCGGGAGCACCAACTGGCCCACAACGCGCTGCATGATCGCCTCACCGGCTTGCCTAATCGCGCACTGGCCATGGAACGACTGGGCAGCGCGATGGCGCTGCATCGGCCAGTGGCCCTGATCTACTTGGGCATCGACAATCTGCGGGCCGCCAGCGAAGCTGTCGGGCCGGAGGCGGTCGACCAATTGTTGCTCGAAGTCAGCCGCAGGCTGCAAGGCGCATTGCGCCCCGGCGATACCCTGGCGCATCTGATTGCCGACGAATTCCTGTTGTTGCTCGAAGGTGCCGGCAGCGATGAAGCGGTGGCGATGGGCGACAAACTTCAACAGTTGCTGTTGCGTGCGCACCGCATCGGCGGCCATCACCTGGCGCTGGATTGCCGCTTGGGCATTGCGGCTTACCCGGCTGATGGCGAAAGCCCGCATACCTTGCTGGAGCGCGCGGCGATTGCGATGAAAGACGCGGCGCAAATGCCCGGTCGCCTGCAGGTCTACGAGCACGGCCGCGACCTGGCGCACCGCCGCCAGATCACCCTGATCCGTGACCTGCGCCACGCGCCCGGCCATGGCCAACTGTTGCTGCATTACCAGCCCAAGCTGGATATCCGCCAAGGCCACGTGCGCCAGGCCGAGGCCCTTCTGCGCTGGCAGCACCCGCAGTTCGGGCTGGTCTCTCCGGCCGAATTTATCCCGCTGGCCGAACGCACCGGCAGTATCCAGTTGCTGACTCAATGGGTGATCGAGGAGGGCATTCGCCAACTGTGCGAATGGAACCGTCGCGGCCTGTACCTGCAGCTGTCCCTGAATATCTCGGCGGATGACTTGCTCGGTGATGAACTGGCCCATCGTGTGTCGGCGTTGTTGCGTCGCTACGGCTTGCCCGCCGAGCAACTGTTGTTCGAAATCACCGAGAGCGCGGTGATGCGCGAACCGGAAAAAGCCCTCAAGGTCTTGCACCTGCTGCGCGACTGCGGCATCAGCCTGTCGGTGGATGACTTCGGCACCGGTTACTCGTCCCTGGCGCACCTCAAGCGCCTGCCGGTGCAAGAGCTGAAGATCGACCAATCCTTTGTGCGCAACCTCGATGAAACCAGCGAAGACGCGGTGATCGTGCGTTCGACCATCGAGATGAGCCACAACCTGGGCCTGAAAGTGGTCGCCGAGGGCGTCGAATACGCCCACAGCCTGCGCCTGCTAGAGCGCTGGCAATGCGACACGGCCCAGGGCTACCTGATCAGCCGGCCCTTGAGTGCCGACGCTTTCGAAGCCTGGGTGGCCTTGCCCCTCAGTGCACAAACTTCCCTGGTTCATTGAGTGTCATGACGTTGCGTTTTTCTTTAGTGATCGGTTGCCTGGCCGGTCTTACGTTGCAAACAGCCCTGGCCGACAACGGCCGCTTGATCGCCACCGGCGGCGCCAGCAGCCTGGAAGGTGCGGGCGGTGGTGGCATCACACCGTGGGCGGTACTGGCCGGTTACGGCGAGCGGCACGAATGGGGCGCCACGGCGTTCGCCACCACGGTCAACCTGCCGGACTACCGGTTGGATGTCGCCGGGCTGGCGGTGGCGTATGACAACCGTGTGGAGCTGTCCTTTGCCCGTCAGCGCTTCGACCTCGGCTCGTTGGTGCATAAGCTCAATTTGCCCGAGGACAACCTAGGCCAGGATGTGCTTGGGGTGAAAGTGCGGCTGTTCGGGGATGTGATCTATGACCAACTGCCCCAGGTGTCCGTTGGGCTTGAGTACAAGCACCAGAACAACTTCGAGATCCCGAGCCTGGTGGGCGCCAAGCGCGATAGTGATGTCGAAGGCTACCTGGCGGCCAGTCGCCTGTTGATGGGCGCAGCATTTGGCTACAACCTGCTGGTCAACGGCAGCTTGCGCTACAGCCGGGCCAACGAGACCGGGTTGCTCGGGTTTGGCGGCGACCGCCGTGACAGCCGCAGCCTGTTGAAGGAAGGTTCGGTGGCGGTACTGTTCAACCCGCGCTGGGCGTTGGGGGTGGAATACCGACAGAAGCCGGACAACCTGTCGTTTGCCGGTGAAAGCGATTGGGCCGACGTGTTTGTCGGTTACTTCCCCAACAAGCATGTGTCGTTTGTATTGGCTTATGCGCGCCTTGGGGAAATCGCCACGCTGGCCAACCAGAACGGCACCTATCTGTCTGTGCAGGGGAGTTTCTGATGCGCGTCTTGCCCTGGATGCTCGCACTGATGATGGTGGGTTGCGCACAGCAACCGCCCAAGGATGACAGCCTCTACCGCGACCTCGGTGCCACGCCGGGAATCACCCGGATCGTGGAAGGCATGTTGCTTAACATTGCCCGGGACGAGCGGATAGTTGAGCGTTTTCGGCGCATCGATATTCAGCGCCTGCGCAACAAGTTGATCGAGCAGTTCTGCGCTGAAGCGGGCGGGCCTTGTACCTATACCGGCGACACCATGGCCGAGAGCCACAAGGGCCAGAATGTCAGCCGCAGTGACTTCAATGCGCTGGTGGAAGACCTGATCAAGGCGATGGATGCGCAGGGCGTTGCAGTGCCGGCGCAGAACCGCCTGATCGCCCGGCTGGCGCCGATGCGTGGTGAGGTCATTGAAAAATAAAAAACCTCGAAAAATAAAAAAGGCGGCTACCCAAAGGTAGCCGCCTTTTTCTTGCCGCCGGTGTTGCTTAATCCGGCAGTTTGAACGCCATCACATAGTCACCCTGTTTGGTGCCCAGGGAACCATGACCGCCGGCCATGACCAGCACGTACTGCTTGCCGTCCTTGCCGGTGTAGGTCATCGGGGTGGTTTGCGCGCCTGCAGGCAGGCGGCCTTCCCACAACTGCTTGCCGTTTTTCACGTCATAGGCGCGCAGGTACTGGTCCAGTGTACCGCTGAGGAAGGACACGCCACCGGCGGTGGTGAACGTGCCGCCCAGGCTTGGCACGCCCATGGTCAGTGGGATCGGAACCGGCGAGCTGTCACGCACGGTGCCGTTCTTGTGCATCCAGATGGTCTGGTGGTTGGTCAGGTCGACCGCAGCCACATAACCCCACGCCGGCGCCTGGCACGGCAGGCCCAGTGGCGACAGCATGGCTTCGAGGATCACACCGTACGGCGCGCCTTTGTTTGGCTGCACGCCTTCGGTTTCGCTGACCCTTGGGCCTTGCTTGGCGATGTCGGCGGCCGGGATCAGTTTCGATTTGAACGCCATGTAGCTTGGGTTCACGAAAGCAATCTGGCGAACCGGGTCGACCGAAATGCCGCCCCAGTCGAACACGCCGAAGTTACCCGGGTAAACGATCGAGCCCTGCAGCGATGGCGGGGTGAACGGACCGTCGTAGCGCATGGATTTGAAATCAATCCGGCACAGCATCTGGTCGAACGGCGTCACGCCCCACATGTCACGCTCCTTGAGGGGCGGTGGCATGAAGTTCAGGTCCGATTTCGGTTGGGTCGGTGCGGTGTGATCGCCGGCCACTGCGCCTTGCGGTACAGGGATTTCGTTGATCGGCACCACTGGCTGGCCGTTGGTACGGTCCAGCGTGTAGATGCTGCCTTGCTTGGTCGATGCCATTACCGCTTGCTTGACGCCGTCAGCGGTCTTGATGTCGATCAGCGAAGGCTGGCCGCCCACGTCCATGTCCCAGAGGTCATGGTGAGTGAACTGGAAGGTCCACTTCACGTGGCCGCTGTCGATGTCCAGGGCAGTCAGGCCGGCGCTGTACTTCTCGGAGTCCGGGGTACGGTCGCCGCCGTACTGGTCGGGCATCTGGTTACCCATCGGCAGGTAGAGCATGCCGAGTTTTTCGTCGACGCTGAACATGGACCACATGTTCGGCGAGTTGCGGGTGTAGGTCTTGCCCTCAGCCAACGGGGTGGTGTCGTCCGGGTTGCCGCTGTCCCAGTTCCACACCAGCTTGCCGGTGTGCACGTCGAACGCGCGGATCACGCCGCTCGGCTCGTCGGTGGAGACGTTGTCGGTCACGTGACCGCCGATCACTACCAGGTTCTTGGTAACGGCCGGTGGCGAGGTGGAGTAGTAACCGCCCGGGGCGAAGGTGCCGATATTGGCACGCAGGTCGATCTGGCCTTTGTCACCGAAGTCTTCGCACATCTTGCCGGTGTCGGCGTTCAGGGCGATCAGACGGGTGTCAGCAGTCGGTACGAAGATGCGTTTCGGGCAGGCATTCGGCGCGGCGGCCGGGCTGGCGCTGCCGGTTGGGCTCTGCTCGGAGGCATACACGGCGTCATCGTGATACGACACGCCACGGCAGGTCATGTGCGCCCAACCCTTGAAGTTGGCAGCGCCTTCGCTGCTGATCTTCGGGTCGAAACGCCAGATTTCCTTGCCGGTGTCCGGGTCCAGGGCAATCACCTGGCTGTGCGGGGTGCACACGTAGAGCATGCCGTTGACTTTCAGCGGGGTGTTTTCCGCGGTGGTTTCACCGGGATCGCCTGGGCCAGGGATGTCGCCGGTGCGATACGTCCAGGCCGGCACCAGCTTGTGGGCGTTTTCCGGGGTGATCTGCGCCAGCGGCGAGTAGCGATCACCGAAGGCCGAACGGCCATAGGAGTTCCAGTCACCATCGGCCTGGGCCGGCGCGGCGCTGGCCATGCCTGGTACCGCGTCGCGGTCCAGTTGGCCTTTCTTGACCAAGGCACCCGGGTCGGTGAATTGGCTGGCCAAGGCAGCGGCGCCAGCCAGTACTACGGCGACGCTCAGGGCGCCAGTGCCCAGTGGCGAGGCCTGGCCACGCAGCAACGGACGGCGGAACCACGGGAGCAACATGACGATGCCGAGGGCGAACAGCAGGGCCAGGCGCGGCACCAATTGCCACCAGTCCAGGCCGACTTCCCACAGCGCCCAGACGGTGCTGGCAAACAGCACCAGCGCGTACAAGCCCAGCGCCGCGCGGCGTGTCGCCAGCAGCAACAGGCCTGTGACGGTGATGCCGAGACCGGCCAGCAGGTAATACAGCGACCCGCCGAGCATGCTCAACTTGATCCCCCCGGCCAACAAGGCCAGGCCCATTATCAGCAGCAAGATCCCCAGTAGCCTGGGCAGCAGGCGACTTGGACTTGAAGCACCATCAGTGCTCATAGTGTGGTTCTCCGTTACGTTTTGAATTGGTTGCGCACAGTTCACTGTAGATGACGTTCCGGCGCAGGCATGGTTCAGGGAAAATTAGGTTTATTCAGAAATCAGAAGGAACTTTGCAGCTTGATTCCGCCAATCAGCGCGTCATCCACCTGGGCCACGGCCCCGGGATGGCGGATGTATTGCAGGTTCGGACGCACCGTCAGCCAGTTCGTGACGTGAATGCCGTAATAGAGTTCGGCGCTGTATTCGGTGTGCTGAATCGGCAGGTAGGCCGGGTCATCGAAATCGAAGACGGCGCGGGCCTGGTTGCTTGCCTCGGCGTTTTTGCGGTAGGCCGGGTTGACGTGCACCCGGGCCACGGCAAAGCCGATATCGTCCTTGGCGCGGGCGTCGAACGGGCCTTTGTAGACCACGCCGGCCTGCACGTAGTTATCCACAGCGTTGGTTTTCTTGTCGTGCATCGTGCCGTTGGCGAACACGCTCAAACCGCGCGAATGGTCGCTGGCCAGGCTGGTGACTTGTTGCTGCACACCCAGCCACACCCCGTGTTTGCTGGAGGCGCTGCGGTAGGCTTCGCCGCTGAGGGCCGCCGGCTGGTCGTTGCGGTCTTTATAGACATCGCGGGCCGTAGCGCTGCTGTAGTAGTAACCGGCGCGGTATTCACCGGGCAGGCCGTTCAGCGTGGGCGTCCACACCAGCTCAACCGGGAGCAGGGCGCCTTGGGTGCCGCTGCCGCTGAGCTTGAAGCCATTGCCGCGGTCCAGGTTGGACGGGTTCTGTTCATAGGCGCCGATTTGGGCGTACAACTCGGGCGTCAGGTGATATTTGACCCGCAACGCCCACTGGCTCACCGGCCAGTTGTACCAGATGCTGCCGACCCAATTGCCGACCTGAGAGCCGCAGAAGGCCAGGTTCTGGAAGTCGCAAGGGAAGCTGTTGAAGTCTTCGCCTTCGCCGAAGCGCCCGGCCTTGATGTCGAGCTTCTGGTCGAAGAATTTTTGCTGGTACCACATCTGCGTCAGGCGCCAGGTCTGGCCACGGCCCCACACTTCCTGGGACGAGGTAAACCCGCCCACACGCGGGTCGTTGACCCGGTCATTGGTGATGTTATTGCCGCTGCGCTCGGTCACCGTCAACTGGAACTCGGCGTCGTGCCAGCCGAGAATCTTCTGCAGGTCCAGGTGGGTGCCCAGGCCGAATTGATCGCTGTAGCGCGCCGTGCGGTCGTGGTCTGAACCGCCGTGCAGGTTGCTGCCCATCTCGCCGGTGTAGTCAAATTTGAAGTCGTAGCCTTGTTGAGACAGCGCTGTCCGAGTGCCGCCGAAATCACCCAGCATCCATGGGGATTCAGCGTCAAAGGCAGGTGCGGCCTGGGCACAGTTGATCAGGCCGAACGGTAACAGCGCAGCGCACAGGCGCAGGTTTGGGAAAGCAGGCATAGGCAAAATGGGGTCTTAATATTTTATGGTTTTGAAACGCAAACAGCGGCCTGGCGCGTTCGCACAAAGGCAGTGAACACGGGCGGTCGATGTTTTGATGGAAGGGTGAAACGTTTCAGTTTGTTGCTGACAAGGATAAAGCCCCGGCGCGGGGAGAGAAAGGGCTAAACGGAAGATGGATTCTTTCGGATTTGGTAATAGTGGGCTGGATCGTCGGATTTGGTAGCAAACTGTTCGTTGGTTTGTGTTTGAGGGCGTGGTTATCTGCGTCACCAAAACGGATGGGGGGTCGACATGGAAGGCGACGACAACGTGGGTGAGGCAAAGGCCGTAACAGCCGGGGAACTAGTCATTATTCTTGGTCAGTATCACAGTGCAATTGCGAGGCTCGGCTCCGGCATCATTTGCTTGTCCGGCGCGCTCAAACATAGTGAAGACGTGGATGTAAAACAGGCGGCAGATGAAGCATGGGTGAAGCTGAATGAGTTTATCGACTGCATGGAAGGTGTAGCTGATGGACTGAATGCTTTGACCCAAAAGAAGGAGGCCTGAAATGGCGAATGACCTCAAGGATAATGTGAGCTATCTTCGCCAGGAGTACCGTCAAGGTTCGTCATCAGGCTACGACCGCAAAGGCGGCGCAGGCGGTGGCGGCAACGGAGGAGAAAACGATTTGGAAAAGCGTATTTCACAAGTTGAGGCGAGATTGGAGCGCGTTGAGACGAAGCTGGATGGCATGCAGGAGCACATGGCCACCAAGTCCGATCTGATGCAGACCAAAATCGACCTGCTCGAAGCAACCTCTAGGTTGGATCTCTCTATCGCCAATTTCAGAACGGATATGCAATCGTTGGAAACCCGACTGCTGAAATGGTTTGTCGGAACAGCTGGCGCCTTGTCTGCCATCGCATTTGGCGTCGCCCGACTCGTTCACTGAGTCTTTCCGTTCGAAGCCCGGCTCCCCGCCGGGCTTTTTGGTTTTTAAGCCAGCTTCGCCAAACACTCCTCAAGAATGTCCAACCCTTCCTCCAGCACCGCCGCCTCAATCGTCAACGGCGCCAGCAGGCGGATGATGTGGCGCGATTTGCCGCTGGGCATCAGCAACAAACCAGCCTCGCGGGCCAGTGCCAGCAGTTGGGTCAGTTGTTGTGGCGCCGGGCTGCCGTCTGCGTTGGCCAGTTCGATGCCGCGCATGGCGCCCACGCCGGTCAAGCGGCCGAGGTATGGGCAGAGCTTTTTCGAACGCCATGATTCGTAGCGGCTGACGATCGATTCTTCCTGCTGCGCGCCCCAACCTTGCAGGTGCTCGTCAGTCATTTCATCCAGGGTGGCCAAGGCCGCCGCGCAGGCAATCGGGTTACCGGAGTAGGTGCCGCCGAGGCCGCCTTTGGGCAGGTTGTCGAGCAATGTCTTGCGACCCACCACCGCACCCAATGGCACACCGCCGGCGATGCTTTTGCCCAGCAGGATCAGGTCCGGCTCAATCCCCAGCCGCGAGAAGGCAAAACGCTGGCCGGTACGGCCGAAGCCGGACTGGATTTCATCGGCAATCAGCAGGATGTTTTTCTCGTCGCAGAAGCGGCGCAGCGCCTGGGCGAATTCCACGTCCAGGGCCAGGAAGCCTCCTTCGCCCTGCACCGGTTCAATGATGAAGCAAGCCACGTCGTCAACGTCGATTTCCACACTGAACAGGCGGTCCATCGCCTTCAGCGCTTCGCTGCAGGTCACGCCGTTGTCGCGGCTGGGGAAGGGCAGGTGGAACACCGGCCCCGGCAACACGCCGACTTTTTGCTTGTACGGCGCGACCTTGCCATTGAGATTCAGGGTGGCCAGCGTACGCCCGTGAAATGCACCGTCAAAGGCGATCACAGCTGTGCGGCCAGTGGCGCCGCGCACGATTTTCAAGGCGTTTTCCGCAGCTTCCGCGCCACTGTTGGTGAGCATGCCGCTGACCGGGTAGTCCACCGGGATGAACGCGGTAAGACGGCCCATCAATTCGATGTAGGGCGCGTGAGGTGCGGCGTTGAAAGCGTAGTGAGTGAGTTTGGTCGCCTGCTCGCGAATTGCCTCGACCACACGCGGATGGCAATGGCCCAGATTGAGCACGCCGATGCCGCCCACAAAGTCGATGTAGCGCTTGCCCGTGGTGTCCCAGACTTCGGCGTTCTTGCCGTGGCTGAGGCTGATGGGGTGGACAACGGAAATCGACTGGCTGATGGTTTCGCGGCTCATGGATCCGGGACTCAAGAATAGGATGCGTCCTTTTATCTAAGCCGTGAGCCGCCCTGCGCCGCAAACGAAATAAAGTCGCCGGGTCATTATTAAAAGTCGCGATGTGCTGTGGTGTACTCCACCATCCAGCTCAAAAATGCCTTCACTTTCGGGATCTCCCCGGCATGTTCGGCATGCGCGATAAAATGCGCGCCGGCGCTGGGCATCGTGTAATCCCAAGGGATCATCAGGCTGCCGCTCGCCAATTCCTCGGCCACCAGGTACTGCGGCACCAGCGCTACGCCATACCCCGATTGTGCTGCGCGAATGCACATGTAGAACGTGTCGAAGCGCGGCCCGTGGTAGCTGTTTTGCGAATGCAGGCCCTGTTCCAGAAACCACGCGTGCCAGGCTTCAGGGCGCGAGGTGCATTGCAGCAACGTGTGGCGGGACGAGGCGTCGCTGCCGGCGGCGACAAAGCCGGGGGCGCACACCGGCACCACGGCTTCGCGAAACAGCTCGATGCAGGTCGCCCCCGGCCACGATCCCTGGCCGAAGAAAAACGCAATGTCAGCCTTGGCCTGCAACACGTCGAACGGTTCCAGTTCGTTACGTACGTCCAGATGGACAGTGGGGTGCAGCGCGGCAAAATCCTTGAGTTTGGGCACCAGCCAGCGGTCACCGAAGGTCGGCTGGGTGGCGATGCGCAGCACTTCGGTTTCGCCGCCGTAGGTCAGGATATAGCGGCTGGAAATATCCACCTGGTTGAGGATTTTGCGCACCTCTGCAAGGTACAAAGCGCCCGCCGGCGACAGGTACAAACGCTGGCGCACCCGCTGGAACAACGGGTGGCAGAGCATTTCTTCCAACTGCGCCACCTGCTTGCTCACCGCACTTTGGGTCAGGTGCAGCTCTTCGGCCGCGCGGGTAAAACTCAGGTGGCGGGCGGCGGCTTCGAAGCATTGCAGGGCAGTCATCGAAGGGGTCAAGCGTTTCGATATCATGAGGAGTTCATTCCAAATCGGAAGGAGCCTTTGCCTAAACGTCGTTTGTGGCCAAGGAGTAAAGCCGTCGATACTGACCGGCAACACTATAAACCGGCGCGGGTTTACGGCGCCGAATAATAAAGACCGACAGGGAGCGCCTTGCATGAAGCACATGAAGTCCACGTTGGCGGCATTCACCGCCGCAGCACTATTCGGGCTGGCCGCAAGCGCACACGCGGGGGCGACCCTGGATGCGATCCAGAAGAAGGGTTTTATCCAGTGTGGCGTCAGTGATGGGTTGCCGGGCTTTGGCGTGCCGGACGCCAACGGCAAGATGACCGGCATCGATGTGGACGTGTGCCACGCCGTTGCGGCGGCACTGTTCGGTGATGCGTCAAAAGTGAAGTTCAGCCAGTTGACCGCCAAGGAGCGTTTCACAGCGCTGCAGTCCGGCGAGATCGACCTGATTTCCCGCAATACCACCTGGACCAGTTCCCGTGACGCCGGCATGGGCATGGTGTTCACCGGCGTGACCTATTACGACGGCATCGGGTTCCTGGTGAACACCAAACTTGGGGTCAAGAGCGCCAAGGACCTGAACGGCGCGACCATCTGCATCCAGGCCGGAACTACCACCGAGCTGAATGTTTCTGACTACTTCCGCTCCAACGGCATGAAGTACACACCGATCACCTTCGACACCGCCGACGAAAGCGCCAAGGGCCTGGAAGCCGGCCGCTGCGACGTGCTGACCACCGACCAGTCGGGCTTGTACGCCCAGCGAATCAAGATGGCTCATCCGGACGAATTCGTGGTGTTGTCGGAGGTTATTTCCAAGGAACCGCTGGGGCCACTGGTGCGCAAGGGGGATGACGAGTGGTTCAGCATCGTCAAGTGGACCCTGTTCGCCATGCTCAACGCCGAGGAGATGGGCATCACCTCCGAGAACGTCGAAGAGCAGGCCAGGTCCACCAAAAACCCGGATGTCGCCCGTCTGCTGGGCGCAGACGGTGACTACGGCAAGGACCTGAAACTGCGCAAGGACTGGGTAGTGCAGATCGTCAAGCAAGTGGGTAACTACAGCGAAGTGTTCGAGCGCAACATCGGCCAGGGCAGTGTGCTGAAGATCAAGCGCGGCCTCAACGCCCTGTGGAGCAACGGCGGCATCCAGTACGCGCCGCCGGTTCGCTGAAGGCTTTACTCAGACACGGTGTCCTTGCCCGCCGCCTTGGAGCGATACAACGCCTGATCTGCCCTGGCCATCAGGCAGGCGGGGGACTCTTCGTTGCGTCGCTCCACCACGCCCAGGCTCAACGTCACCTTGAATTGGCCCACGGCGGGCAAGTCCTTGAGTGCAGTGCGCATCCCCTCGGCCAGTTGCCGCGCGGTTTCCAGCGTGCTGTTTGGCGCGATCACCATGAACTCATCGCCGCCCCAACGCGCCAGCAAGTCGCCAGGGCGCCTGCAGGCTTCCAGGCATTCCACCACGCGCACCAGGGTTTCATCGCCGACGGCGTGGCCGTGCTGGTCGTTGATAGGCTTGAAGTCATCAATGTCCATGGCAATCAGTGACAGCGGCGAGCGAAAGCGTTGGGCGCGATCGCACTCCTCCAGCAGCACGCGCTCCAGGCGGTAACGATTGGCGACGCGGGTCAAGGCATCGCGTTCGGCCAGGGAGCGATTCTCGTCCAGTTGCAACTGCAGTTGTTGATTAACCCGCGAAAGCTCGCGGGTGCGCTCGGCCACCAGGGCTTCAAGGGATTGGTTGCGTCGTTCCAATTGTTCGAGAGAGTGCTTGCGCGCCTGGATGCTGCGGTGGACACCGACCATGCGGCCGATCGAACCGTCCTTGTTACGTGCGATCACGTAGCCGCGGTCTTCGATCCACAGGTAGGAGCCGTCTTTTTTGAGGCAGCGGTATTCGGCTTGATAGTGCGTGGTACGGCGGTTGATGTAGTCGTCGAACAACACCATCACCTGCGGGTAGTCCTCGGGATGAATCACGTTTTCCCAAGTGAATACGCTATTTTCCAGCGAGTGACGGGCGTAACCGAGCATTTCGTACCAGCCGGGGTTGCGGTAGACGAAGCCGGTGTTGGCGTTCCAGTCCCAGATCCCGTCGCTGACCAACTCCATGATGGCGTGCAGCACGTCGGCGTTAAGCTCGGAAAAGTCGTTGGTCGACGATTCGCTGCCGGATGTATCGTCCATTGCGCGCTCCCTGCGTGGACTGGCTCCGATGGCCAGTCTAAGTTGACGCCGATACTCCGTGGCTGGCGGTACTGTACAACGGCGCTTCGGCGCTTAGAAAGGGGGGCTTTGGTCTAGTTGGGGCATGGCTAAAGGCTACTATTTGTTGTGGCATCGCTTGTTTCGTTCTGCGGTCTGGTCAGCCTTCAAATCATTGCCGGCGTTGCGTTCGGATTCGGCACAAGGCGCACCTCAACCCGTTGTCCCAACGCCCGTGCGGCGCTTGCCAGGGTGGCGAGGGTCATGCCTGCATCGTTCTGATCCAGCGCTCTGTCCACTGCGGTGCGACTGGTGTGCATGCGCTCGGCCAGTGCTTTTTTGCTGATGCGCTGGGCTTTCATTGCCTCAGCCAGTTGCCAGGCGATCACACGCTTCAATGCTGCGGCTGAAACCTCTTCAATGAGCCCCTGTTCGTTAAGGAATTCATCAAAGTCGGAACCAATATGCTTTTTCAAAGCGTCGCACGTTGCGCTGTAAACGGTGGGGACTGAAATATTGCGAAAAATGGCAAGAGAAACTGCGTGTTCAGCAGCTTCCGGGAATCACATCGGAAGGTTGTCTGGCGTGGGTAGGAAAACTCACTCCGGCGCCACCATCTTCGTGCGCGGTGCCCCATTGGCATTGTGCTGATAAATCGCCTCTGGCTGCCCTTGCCGGTTAAAAAACACCTGTCCAATCCCGGCGCTATTCCACAGGCGCTCACCCGCCTCGGCGTGTTCCGGAATATGCGGCACAACCTGCATGGGCCGGCGCCGGGTTAGCCAGTTCAGCGGTGAGCGCGGTGAGTAGAGCCAGCGATTGAGGCGGTCGAACCATTCCAGCAGGCGTGGGGGGAATTCGTTCTTGATGCCACTGCTGGTGATCTGCCAGATCTTCGGCCCGGCGTTGCGATGGCGGATCAGCACTTCGTAGACGAACGAGTAATGCACGTCCCCCGACAGGATCACGTAGTTGCCCGGGGTGCGTGAGTGGCGAAAGATATTGAGGATCACCTGCGCCGCGCCGCGATGGGCCATCCAGTTTTCGGCGTCTACCAGCAGCGGATAGCCGCACCAGCTGAAGGCCTTTTGCACCGTCTCGATCAGCTTGACGCCAAAGATAGGCGCAGGTGAAACGATGATCGCCGAGGGGTGATCCAGCAGTTCCTGTTGCAGTTCACTCAAGGCTTCCCAGTCCAGCAGGCCGGAGGGTTGCTTGAGGTTGAACTCGCTGCGCCAGCGCCGGGTGCGAGTGTCGATAACCACCAGCGCGGGCGTTGTGGGCAATACGTAGTGCCATTGCTGGAACTTCAGCAGTGCCTCCACCAGCTCATCCAAAGCGCCAGCATCCAGATAGTTGTCATGGGTTTGTGTAGCCAACGCCAGGGTTTTGCCCAGCAGCGTGTCAAACGCATCCGGATTATTGCCCCAACCCTGGCAGAGCATGTAAGCCAGCAGTGCGTTGCCGATGATGCGCTTGGAAAATGGATGGCCGTAGGCGGTTTCTTCCCATTGGGCGCTAAGGTTCCAGTCGTCGGTGATGTCGTGGTCATCGAAAATCATCAGGCAGGAGAGGTGGGCGAATACCCTGGCCACGCCGTCCAGGCCTGCACGAAACTTGTCGATCTGCACCTGCTCATGGGCGTAACGCACCTGTTCTTCGGCGCGCAACCTTGGCGCTCGCGGGTTAATCAGGCCCCACGGCACGGGCGACCAGGCGAGCAGGTACATTGCCATGACTTCGGCGAAGGTCACCAAGTGGTTGTCGGCGCTGCTGCTGGTGAAAATCGGTTTTTTCACACCGCCAAAGAAACGCTCGCGCAGGGTCTCGTTACTCTCCAGGGCGGGCAACAGATCGGCGCGATGGTAGTAGCTGGCGGCATGCTCATAGAGCGCTGCGCTGTTGTCGACGACGGCGCCGTCGAGGTGCTCGTCGAACAGGCCAAGGCGGGCAACCAGCGCATGAATGGCCCGCAGCATCGGCCCCGCGACATCGTCGGCGTAGACCTGGTCGCCACTCATCATCAACAACGCCGGGCGCTCTTCGACAGTGGTCGAGTCGGCCAGCAGCCGGTCGACACACAGCAAACCTTCGTCTGCGCTGTGGTGAGGTTTGCGGCACGAGCCGTGCACCAGTTGGTGGATGCGGCTGTGCAGGACGAAGTTCGGGCTTGGTGCGCCTGGGTAGAGCAGGTGCGGTGCCCACTCGGCGATGCCGGCACTCTCTACGAGCAAGTCGTAGCCGATGCTCACGTCATGGGGCAGGGCGTCGGCCAGCGGTACGTCGATCAGGTGGATAAACGCCTGGCGTCCGACGGGCACCACTTGGCAGCGGCTGGCGTCCAGCTCGATATCGAGCGTTTCGCCTTCGGCAATTTGCAGCCTCAGGTTCAACGCCAGGGCGCGACTTCCTACCAGCCACATCACCAGGCGCCGGGGTTCCAGGCGCCGCAGCAATGGGCCGGCGAGTACAGCGGGAAGTGAGTCGGGGTGAGGCATCAAGGCAACGGCTCTGGGCAAGGTTGGGCCGAAAAGGTAGCGCATTCAATGTCAGTGTTTTGTTAAGGCGCGATAGCCGGGAAAGCGGCAAGTTACGCGGCCCTCGCGAGCCCGAGCTATAAACCTTTCATCTCAAATCATGACCGGGTGGCAGAGGGCTCGCCTTCAGCAATCATCCAGCGCAGTACATCCCCCAGCGCCACACTGTGCTGGCGCTCGACCCAACGCACACCCTGCGGGCTGTACTGTTCGACATACCGGCTGAGCACCAGGCGGCCTTGTTCGGATGACACACTCAGGCGGGTTTCCCGGCAGAGCAGGGCGTTGGCCCCGCGTTTGCGAACCCGATGTTGCAGTACCAGTGAGCTGGAGTCAGAAATCATCGCCGGCTCCTTTTGCGCAACTATCGGCCTGGGGCGACGTCGCTCCCTGCTTGCCCTCCAGCACAAAGGCCGCGCGGTGTTCGGCCACCACGTTACGCAGCGCACTGTAGTAGTCCGGCAACTTTTGCAGGCTGTCGGTCAGCGGCAGCAATGACGCTCGCGTATCGACCGTACCGCCCACCAGGCTGAGGGTGCCCAGGGTTTGCACAGTATCGCTGTCGCCCAGCGGCGCCACCAGGAAGTTCAAGACTTTGCCCGCCGCGTCGCGACTGTTGCCGGTGCCCAGCAAGGGCAGTTCGACGATCGGCCCGTTGCCAATCCCCCACACGCCAAAGGTCTGGCCGAAGTCGGCGGTGTGACGAGGGATGCCCAGCGGGTCCGAGACATCGATCAGCCCGACGATCCCTACGGTGGTGTTCACCGCAAAACGTCCCAGTGTGTTGATCGAGCGCTGTGGGTTGCCCTGCAACAGGTCGTTGATAAACACCTTGGGCTCGCTGAAGTTACTGGCGAAGTTATGCACACCCTGCTGGAAAAAATCCGGCAGGTATCGGTAGCCACGGGCTACAGGTGCAAGGGCGTAGTCGTCCACCGCGCGATTGAAGGCGAAGACGCCCCGGTTGACTGGCTCGGCGGGGTCATACACCGGATAGGAAACCTGTGCGCAGCGTGTGGTACTGGCCACGTTGGCAGGGCTCGCGCAGCCTGTCAGGTAAGACACTGTCAGCAATAACACCACCTGGCGAGCCAGGTGCTGGGGGTACGTCAGCGGGCGCATGGGTTCAGTCTCCGGGAAAAGGAGGCCGATGCTCGCAGGCGTGGCTTGCACAAAGATTTCTGCTTTATTGCACGATTGAAATATATGACGGGCCGCGTCGAATGGTTTTAGATGGCGCATCGACAAGACCAAGTGATGCCCGCCGGTGAGCCATCTTTTAATCGTGGACGACGACCTTGAGGTCCTCGCCCTGCTGAAGAAATTTTTCCTGCAACACGGCTACACGGTCGAGACCGCCGCCAATGGGGCCGACCTGTGGGTGGCCATGGAGCGTGCGCCTGCCGACCTGATCATCCTCGACCTGATGTTGCCGGGAGACAACGGCCTGTTGCTGTGCCAGCGCCTGCGCCAGCAATACGCGACGCCGGTGATAATGCTGACCGCCATGGGAGAACTCAGTGACCGCGTGGTGGGGCTGGAAATGGGCGCTGATGACTACCTGAGCAAACCCTTCGATGCCCGTGAGCTGCTCGCCCGGGTGCGCGCCGTACTGCGTCGCGCCGGAGAAAGTCGGCCCGCCCCGGGTGACACTTCGCGGCCGCTGATTCGCTTCGCCGGCTGGCAACTGGACCTGACGCGCCGGGAGTTGCGTTCGCCAGACCAGGTGATGATCCCGCTGTCGTCCGGCGAGTTCGACCTGCTGCTGGTATTTGTCGAACACCCTCAGCGCGTGCTGACCCGCGAGCAATTGCTGAACCTGGCGCGTGGCCATAGCCATGACGCGTTCGACCGCAGTATCGACGTGCAGGTCAGCCGCCTGCGACGCAAGCTGGAGTTCGATACCAAGCGCCCGGCGATGATTCGCACGGTGCGCAACGGCGGTTACCAGTTCACCGTCGCGGTGAGCCGCTCATGAGCCGCTTCAAACCCCGGGACACCGTAGCCCGCTGGATCGCCCTGACCATCCTGGTGGCGATGCTTACCGCGCTGGCCTTCAACGCGCTGTTCTCGCAACTGGCGGGCGTTTGGGCCCGGCCGCCGCTGGGTGAAACCGGGCTGCTGGAAAAGGTCGCGGTGATCGTACGGATGATTGAGGCGGCAGAGCCGGCCCAGCGTGTACCACTGACGCAGGCGGTGGGCGATGACAGTTTCAGTGTGAGTTGGTCGGCCACCCGCGCAGGCATTGATGTACCGGTCTTGGCCGACCCGGGTTTTCATTCCGACCAAGTGTTCAGGCAATTGCTCAAGGGGCCGGAACGGCACATGGAAGCCTATGAACCGTCCGACTGGGCAGGCCCCGGCGGGCACTATGCGCTGGTGGTGCAACTGGTAGACCAGTCCTGGCTGATGTTCAGCGCGCCGTCGCGCAGTTGGGGCCTGGCGGAAGGCCCGCGAGGCCTGGTGGTGTTGGTCATGGTGCTGATTTCCACCGCGCTGGTCACGCTGGTCGCCACTCGGCGCCTGGCCCGGCCGTTGCAGCATTTCGCCCAGGGCGTGCGGCGTTTTGGCGCTGACTTTCGTGCGCCGCCCATCGAGCCGCTCGGGCCCCATGAAATCCGCCAGGCGATTCTAGCGTTCAACGGCATGCAGGCGCAGTTGCAACACTTCATCCAGGACCGCACCCAGATGCTTGCGGCGATTTCCCATGACCTGCGTGCGCCACTGACCCGCCTGCGCCTGCGGGGCGAATTTATCGAGGATGCCGACCAGCAGCATCGCCTGTTCCGGGATGTCGACGAGATGCAGGCGATGATCAACACCGCCCTGGAGTTCTTTCGCGATGATGCGCGCCTGGAACAAGCCACCCAACTGGACTTGGCCGAGCTGCTGCAGACGCTGATCGATGACTACCGCGACCAGGGTACCGACATCACCTTCAACGGCCCGCCACGGCTGGTCTATTTCGGCCGGCCGCTGGGGCTGAAACGGGTGATGACCAACCTGATGGACAATGCGATCCATTATGGGCTGGCGCCAAAGATTCAACTGCAAGCGGGCGCAGGGAGAGTGACGGTACGGGTTTTGGACCGTGGCCCGGGCATCCCGCAGGAGCAGCACGAACAGGTGTTCGTGCCGTTTTTTCGGTTGGAGGGCTCCCGCAATAAAAGTACGGGCGGTGTCGGTTTGGGGCTCTCCACGGCACGGGCGATCGTGCTGGAACACGGTGGGACGCTGACGCTCGAAAATCGCCCGTGTGGCGGGTTGGCCGCCGTGGTGGTGTTACCGGTTTAGCAGGGCATGTACGCTCAGAGCAAGCTGCCGCCCAAGCCGCTTAACGCACCGCCTTGTTTTTTGCCCGACGGCTCTTCCTTGGATGGGGAGGACGGTTGGACGGGCTCGACGGGTTGAACCGGCTGAACCGGCTGAACGGCTTGATAAGGTTGAATCAGGCTTTGGTTATGGAAAACGTTACCAACGATCATGGGTGTACCTCTTGTTAAACGGGACGTTTGCGTTGCGCATCAGCTCCCTCTGAGTACGTCCTGATCTGTGGCGGTGGCCCGGTACAGCGTTCCGGGTCATCGGGTTTCCATTTGCTTCGCCGTCTCAACCAATGGCGGTTTCAAGCTGGCTTGGGCACCGTAAACCGAAACTCGCTGCCCCGGCCCAATTCGCTCTGCGCCTCGATCCGCCCGCCATGGGCCTGCACGATGCCTTGGGTGATGTACAGCCCCAGGCCGCTGCCGGTAGGGTTGTTTTCGGCTTGGGTCCAGTAGCGATCAAACACGTGCGGTAATTGTTCAGGGGCAATCCCGTCGCCGGAATCACGCACCGAAAACACGATATCTTCACCGTTGCTCAATGCGCTGATGCCAATATTGCCCTGGCGTGGTGTGAACTTGATGGCGTTGCCGATCAGGTTCGACAGCACCTGGAACAGTCGCTCCGGGTCCGCGTTGATTTGCAGCCCGGGCTCGGCATTGAAAGACAGGTCGATGGCCTTTTCCATCGCGAGCGGCGCCAGCAGTGAATAGGCCTCTTCGAACATCTGGCTTACATCCAGCGCCACCGGCTTGACCGTGTAGCGCCCGGCTTCGATCTTCGAGGTGTCGAGCAAATCTTCCAGCAGTACATTCATGCGCCCGGCGGCTTGTTGCATGGTGTCGATGGCCGAGGAAATCCGTCGCGAGGTGTGTGGGCCCTCGGAGCTGAAAGTCTTTTGCATCATGCCGCAGAGCATCGAGATAACGGTCATCGGGTTGCGCAAGTCGTGGGAAACCACCGCCACCAGTTCATCCCGCGCACGCACGGCCTGTTGCTCGCGCAGCACCTGGCGGGCCAGGTCATTTTCCAGGGCCGAGCGGCGCAGGTCGTTGGCGGCGAAGCGGTCGCCGTGGCTCCACTTGGTGGAGATGCCGGCCATTTCCACCTTCCAGATCTCAAACGAGGTGCGTGGGCGCAGGTGCAGGCCTGCGTCGGTGCTTTCCAGGCCCAGTGGTTTATTCGGGTCGCCGCTCCAATTGATGTTTTCCTTCACTTCAGGGCGGAACCACAGCACGCCATTGTCCACTGGCTTGGGCAAACTCATGGCCAGCACGCCACTGGCGACCTGCTGATAGTCAACCGCCGGCGGATAAATCGAGGCCAGGTTATGGCTGGCAAATACCGGCTGCCCGGTCTCTTGCAGCCATTTGTGCAGGGCGCGAATCTGAGCGGGTTCCGGGCAGTTGCCGTAGCGGTGCAGTTGCTTGTCTTCGATGATCGCCACGCCGCCCGCCAGGGCCAGGTCCATCAGCAGTTCGGGACGCTGCGCCAGGCCATCGAAGACGTTGGCGGGCGACGCCTGCATGGCCTGACTGAGCAAGGCCAGGGCCTCGACCTTTTCTTCGCGCTGGCGGCTCAGGTCCAGGGCTTGCATGGCGCTGATCTGCAACGACAGCACCTGGCCGATGGTCTGGCAGGTGGTGCGCAGGTCATTAGGCACCAGCAACGGCTGGCGGTTGCCGCAGCTGATCAGGCCCCAGAGTTTATCGCCGGCCATCAGCGAGATGCTCATGGACGACAGCACGCCCATATTCTTCATGTACTGGCAGTGAATCGGCGACACGCTGCGCAGGGTGGCGAAGCTCAGGTCCAGGGGCTGGCCGGTGTCTGGGCGCAACCGGGGCACCAGCGGCACCGCCTCATAATCGGCGTTGGGGATGATCCGCAGCCAGTTGGTGCGGTACAGCTCGCGGGCCTGTTCGGGGATGTCGGACGCGGGGAAGAACAGGCCGTTGAACAATTCCATCGACGGTGCAGACGCTTCGGCGATCACCTGGCCGTGGCCTTCCTCTTCGAAGCGATAAATCAAGACGCGGTCGTAGCCGGTCATGGCCTGGATTTCATTCACGCTGATTTCGTACAAGGCCTGCAGGGATTTCGCCGATTGCAGGCGTTGCAGCATCTTGCCCAGGTTGCTGGTTCGACCATTGAGCGCCTGAGGCTGGAAATCCTTGAGCCGAGGTTCGAACTCCAGCACCAGCACGTCCTGATGGCGGTGCAGCAAGCCTTCGAACTCGGCGCCGTTGAGGGTCACATGCAGCGGTGGCGCATCGAAGAAACTGTTCTGCGTGACCATGGCCTGGACGGCTTCGGCCGGTTCAGTGCCGATCAAGGTGTGCAGCGGTTGGCCCAGCAGCGATGCTGGAGAGTGGTTGAACAACTCGGCCACGTTGGCACTGACCTGCATGATGTGCAGGTCCGGCTCGGCCAGGGTCAGCAGCGCACCGTGGGGCTGGATGGCTCCCGGAAAGCGGATCGGCTCGTCTGCACAGTTGGCAAGCAGCTCTGCAAAATCTTCGGGGTTCATAGCAATACCTCCTGGCTGTCGAGCCATTGCTCAAAGCAGCTGAATGTCGAGCGGGCCGCGTTCACGGCGCGCAGTTTGGCGTGCGCGTCGAGGGGCACATGGCTCAGGTAATCGAGAAAGTCTTTCCAGCGCCGACCGGTTTCGGCGCCATACACATTGAGAAACGCGCCGCCGTTGTCGGCATCCAGCCCCAGGCGATGGGCCATTTCACGGCGCAGGACCTGGCCGCCCAGGGTGGCGCCTTCCAGCACGTACAGCGCACCCAGACAAGCGGCGGGCGTGTCCAGGGGCGGTAGCGACAGGCAGCGGGGAAGGGCGGCGATGGCTGGGTCATCCAAGCCCAGGGCGTGGAGATCCTTCAGCAAAGTGGGCGTTTTCAGGCGCAGCACCTGATCGAATCCTTCGGGGATCAGGGCGCTTTCGTACAGCGCTGCTTCCAGCGGACTGTAGAACCCGAAATAGGCCTGGACCAGGCGTCGATAACCGTCGTAATCCAGTTGCGGGGAGAAAAACGGCAGGCGTTTTTCCAGGGCGACGTGCAATAAAGCGGTGCCTGAGCGCAACGCTTCAAGCACGGGGGGCGCACCAACGTCATGGGCCTGTGAATGCATTCAGTGAACTCGAACTGGGGGCCTGCTGGCCATATAGGGTTGCGTATTAACTGACCGCAGGAGCTGCCGCGAAGTTCGCTACAACTGATATCGCGACGCTATCAATGCAAGGGTGGGGCCTGTACCAAAGCCGATTGCACGCAATCCAAAAGACCCCTGGCGCTCCATGGCTTGGGCAAAAAGCGCACGCTGGCGCCCAATTCGGATGCGATGGTGGTGTTGCCCGAGGTCAGCACCACCGGCAGCAATGGCCAGCGGTGGGCTACCACCTTGCTCAGGTCGTAACCATTGAGCAGGCCAGGCATCTGGATATCGCTGACAATCAGGTCCACCGGATCATCGGCGCGCTCAAGGAACGTCATCCCTTCGTCGGCGGAGGGAAACGACGTCACCCGCGCACCGAAATCTTCCAGTACATCAATCATCAACGCACGAATGATTTCGTCGTCTTCCAGTACCAATATCGATGGCTGAGCCATGATCCTTACTCCACCATCCGGGTTAAGTAGGGTTGAGTGGGGGGCGGTTGATTAGGTTCGATTGGATGTTTTTTATGCGATGGGTGGTCATTTGGTAGTATTGGCGTTGCGCCACCGGGCAATCGCTGTGTCATGTCGCAGCGTGCCAAGAAGGCAAACCAAGGATTCTCATGTCTATCCGTAACCCGCTCATCCCCGACCTCATCGTGACCGCCCTCACGAGCAGCCTCGACCTGTGGGTCACCCAGTTGGGGTTCGACATCGTGCAAGACCCGGACGGCTATCTGCTGCGACAGTTGGGAGAACGACCTGTGGGGAGCCATTCATGAAATACGCCGCTTTACTGACCATTGCCTTCGTCTGTGGGGTCTTCAGCCTCCA
Source organism: Pseudomonas sp. A125 (assembly GCF_055409485.1). Taxonomy (NCBI): domain Bacteria; kingdom Pseudomonadati; phylum Pseudomonadota; class Gammaproteobacteria; order Pseudomonadales; family Pseudomonadaceae; genus Pseudomonas; species Pseudomonas sp. A125. Next base: position 50,471 of record NZ_JBUZVP010000009.1, on the reverse strand, counting down.
GGCCACGGCGCAAGGCGATGCCGAAGCCGGGGGGAAGTTGTTCAGCAAAACCTGTGGCGGTTGCCACAGTGTCGGCGAAAACGCCCGGGGCGGTTTCGGGCCACAGCTCAACGGCATCATTGGCCGCCCGGCGGGCACCACCACGGATTACCAGTACTCGGATGCGATGAAGAATTCAGGCGTGATCTGGACCCGGGACAAACTGGCCGCCTATATCGAGGCGCCAAAAAAAGTCGTGAGCGGCACCCGGATGATTTTCTGGGGGATCAGCGACCAGGAAAAGATCGACAACTTGCTGGCGTACCTGGCGACGTTCCAGGCGCAGTAATTCAGGTTGATTGACGGGACGCATCCCGATAGTGCCTCGGCGCCTTTCCTGTCACCCGCTTGAAGGCGTTACTGAACGCACTTTCAGACCCGTACCCCAACGACTGCGCCAACGCGCCAACCGGCAGATTGCCTTCGCGCAACGCCCGTTGCGCAAGGCGCATGCGCCACTCGGTCAAGTACGCCAGCGGTGGCACCCCGGCGACGCTCTTGAAGTACTGCGAAAAGGTGGTGCGCGACATTGCGGTTGCCGCCGCCAAGGTGTCCAGCGACCAGGCACTCCCAGGCTCGTTGTGCATCAAGCGCAGCGCGGGTGCCAGGCGCTTGTCGCTGACCGTGCGCAGCCAGCCTTCGGCTAATACACCCGACGTCTCGACATAGGCCCGCAGGATCTGGATAAACATCAACTGCGCCAGTTGCGCCGATGCCAGGCTCGCTCCCAGCAAATTGGCGTGCCCCTCATGCGCCAACTGGCCAAGCAGCCATTGCACGATTGGCGCTTGCGGCGCCGTGGCCCGCACGTGGATCAGAGGCGGCAGTGCGTTGGCCAGCAGGCCGCCACTTTCCGGATCCAGTTGCACGTAGCCGCCAATTTGCACACAACCCTGGCCGTCACCGATTTGCGGGAAGCGGCCTGCGTTCGCGAACAACTGCCGCGCGTCCAACGGCGCTACCGACACATCTGCCGCCAGCACGAACGCGCGTTGCGAACACAGCAGGAACACATCACCCGCCTCGATCAACACCGGCGCCGGCTCGCCATCCAGCCATAGCCAGCACTGCCCCTTAACCAGCCCGAAAAACTTGATCTTGTCCGGCGCCGGAAAACGCAGGGCCCAGGCGCCGCCTGCACTGAAACCACCGGTCATCACCGATCGGGCGTTTACGAGGGTGAGAATGTCGGAAAACGGGTCGCTGTGCATATTCGTACGTTTACGCAAGTAAATGGGCTTTTTGAGTATTCAGAGTACGGCTTTCCAAGCGTAGCGTGTTAACCACACGTCCAATGGAGGCTTCTGTCATGCCCACAGCACAAAACCCGATCCATAGCGGCTACGGCGCGGCGACCACCGCCGCCGAAGTGATCCGAGGCATCGAGCTGCGCGGCAAGGTGGCGATCGTCACGGGTGGTTACTCGGGCATTGGCCTGGTCACCGCCCGCACCCTGGCCGCTGCCGGCGCTCACGTGATCGTCCCGGCCCGTGACCCGGCCAAGGCACGCGCAGCGCTCAAACCTTATCCACAGCTGCAACTCGAATCCCTCGAGCTGATGGATGCCCATTCCATCGAGCAGTTTGCCGAGCGCTTTCTGGCGACTGGCCGCCCGCTGCACCTGCTGATCAACAACGCAGGCATCATGGCACCGCCGTTGAGCCGCAATGGCCAGGGCTACGAGTCTCAGTTCGCCACCAACCATCTCGGGCACTTCCTGCTTACCCAGCGCCTGTGGCCGGCCCTGCAACGTGCAGAAGGCGCGCGGGTGGTGGCGTTGTCATCGCGAGGGCATGTGCACGGCGCGGTCGACTTTGACGACTGGAATTTCGAGCGCCAGGCATACGATCCATGGAAGGCCTACGGTCAGTCCAAGAGTGCCAATGCGCTGTTCGCCGTGCATCTGGATTCACTCGGCGCGGCCAGTGGGGTCAGGGCGTTTGCGGTGCATCCCGGCGGGATCATTACCGATCTGGTGCGGCATATGAAGGCTGAGGTCTTGCAGGCTTGCGGCTATGTAGACGAACACGGGCAACCGGTGATCGACCCCGAACGAAACATGAAAACCCCGGAGCAGGGCGCGGCCACCAGTGTGTGGTGCGCGGTGAGCGAGCAGTTGGCGGGTATGGGCGGGGTTTATTGTGAGAACGCAGATGTGGCGGTCGCGGTGAGTGCGCAATCGGAAGAACAGCTGGGTGTGCGGCCGTGGGCGGTGGATGCCGGGTTGGCACAACGGCTGTGGACGTTCAGCGAACAACTTGTCGGAGGACGCTAGGCGCAGGTGTGGGGCCAGCTCGCGCAGTGTCGTGAACCAGCCCCTACCGACTCCTCAAGAGCGCTGCGGCGTTTCTCCCGCACGCTTTCAAACATGCTTCAGCGCACGTTGCGGAACAACATCAACCGCGCACTTTCATGCATCCCACGCGTCAAACCCTGCAACCGCTGAAACTCTTCGGGGTATTGCAGGGCCACGTCTTCCCTCGGCGTTTGTGACGCCAGGTCATGCAGGGTGGGCGAGCTGCCGTCGTGTTCCATTTGCAGCAAAAAGTCTTTGGTTACACCACCGATCAGCGGGAACGTGCCCTCGCGCAATACCAGCGGCACCACGCGTTCACCTTCCGGCGCAGGCTGCTGTATATCGCGGCCCATCGCGCCATTGCGAAACGGGATGCCCGCCATGCCGGCCACGGTCGGCAACAGGTCTGCCAGGCCCACGGCTTCTTCGATCACCCGGGGTTGCAGGCCGGGTGCATGGATCATCATCGGCACGTTGTTGCTTTCCAGCCCAAGCTGCTCGAACGCCGGCGCCATGTGCGGTATCTGGCTGATGCGGGTGTTGTGGTCGCCGAAGAACACGAAGATGGTGTTGTCGTAGTAACCGCCGGCCTTGGCGATTTCCATCAGGCGGCCGATGTTGAAGTCCAGCAGGCGCACGGCGTTGTATTGCTCGACGCTGCGGCTGCCTGCTGCCTGCACTTGCTCCACGGTCAGGTCATGCACCACGAAGCCGTCGTTGTCCTTGGGGATGGTGAACGGGCGGTGGTTGCCGGAGGTTTGCAGGTAGGCGAAGAACGGCTGGTCCTTGGGAATGGCGCGCAGCAGTTCGTCGCCTTCCTTGAACAGGTCCAGGTCGGAAACGCCCCACACGTCTACCCGTGGCGAGCGCCAGTGGCTCTCGTCATACAGCTTCACGCCGTCGATGCTCTGGCGGATCAGCGCGTTGATATTCGCCCAGCCCGCATTGCCGCCGATCATGTAGAGCTTCTGGTACTCCTCGAAAGCATTGATCAACGTGTGTTGCCGGGTGATCAGCGGGTTGCGGGTGGCGGTCTCCTGGCGGGTGACGTCGGGCACGCCGGTGATGCTCGCCCATACGGTTTTGGCGGTGCCGGTGACGGGCACGTAGAAGTGTTTGAAGAACCAGCTTTCCTTCGCCAGTTTGTCGAGGTTCGGCGTGGGGTTCAGCGGGTTGCCGTAGGCACCTACGGCGCTGGTGCCGAGGGATTCGAGCATGACGAAAATCACGTTTGGCGGGCGCTCGCCCTTGAGTCGGTAAGGCTGCACGGCTTGTTCGCGGGCGAAGCTCAATTGCTCGCGATCGGGTTGGCTGACGCCCAGGTAATGGGCGACTTGCGGGTAGTGCTCGCGCACCCGCGCCTCGTCGAACTGCGACTGGCCGACCTTGAGGGTGTCATACAAAAACAGCACCGGGTTGAGGCCCACGGCGGCGATCTGGTTATTGCCGGAAAAGAACGCGTCGCTCCAGCGCAGCGGCACCGGGTTTTCGAGATTGAGGTTGGCGACGCGGCCAAGCAGCGCGAGCAAGACGGCGATCACGCCGACGGTGGCCACGGAGGCAATGGCCAATTTACCGATGGGTTTGCGTTCGCCATCCAGGGTGATGTGTTCGAGGCGAACCAGAGCGTAGGTCCACAGGCTGACTGCCGTAAGCCAACTCAAGGTTATCCACAGCACCGGGTAGGTTTCCCACACCATCTGTTGGGAAATCTGCGCGTCTTCCAGGTAACGCAGCACCGTGGCATTGATGCGCACACCGAGGTAGGCGTAGTGGCCAAAATCGATGATGTACACCAGCCCAACGGCGGCCAGCGCCAGTAGCAGATAACCCCGTGCCAGCCAGCGCAGCGCGGGAACGGTCAGCAGGTTCCAGCGCGGCAGCCAGGCGAGCAAGGCCAGGGGCAACAGGATCAGCACGGCCAGGCGCAGGTCGAAACGCAGGCCGATGCCCACGGTTTCCAGCAGTGCGGGTTCCTTGAGACCGACCCCGGAAAATCCCACTACAAACACCAGCCGCAATGCCGCCAGCAACGCAAAAACCAAACCGATCGCGCCCACGCCGTAGCGCAGGCGGCGCGAGTGCAACCATCCCATCATTGACCTCTGTGCTGTTTTAAAAGAGGGCGCCAGGCAGCCATCGCCAGCATCCACAACCCGGCCACCAGGCAGTAGCCCGTCAGCAGTGGGTCGATCAAATAGTCCCAGTAGTTTTCCGATGCCTTGAACCGCAGCGCGAACGCCAGGGTGCCCGCCGCGAGCATCCACACCGCCAACGTATTACGCAGCCAGAGCATCAACAGCGCTGCCGCGCCAATCAGCACAATCATTGGCCGAGGGTTGAAACCCCAGCGGTAGGGGTCGAAATACGTCAGCCCCATCGTCGCCGGGTACAGCACCAGGCCCAGGGCGCCAAACAGCAGCAGTACCTGGACCTTCTGCGGGCGCTGGAGCGGCTGCACCACACCCAATCGGCACAGGCTGACCCACACCAACAGCATCAGGGTGCTGATGGCCAAGTCATCGGTGAAGCTGCGCACATAGGCCGCCAACGGCAGTTCGTTGACCGGGATAAAGCTCACCACCACCAACACCGGCAGCAGCCATGGGCGCCAGCGCGCCGTGACTTGCAACAGGCTCAACAGCACAAAACCCAACAGCACAAAACTCAAATGCGCTTGCCATACAGAAACCATCACAGGCGCTCCGACAGCCAGGCTTCGTTGAAGCTGACGTGTTTGATAAAGGTGTTATTCCATGAGTACACCAAGTGGTACATGCCGTCCGGGCTGCGGCTGAAGTACGGGTACTCGTATTCGAAATCGCAGCCACGGGGTTTGCATACCCGGTAATCCAGGTTGCTGAGGAAGCGTTGCTCCAGCGGCAGGCGCCGGGCCCCGCTCGATTCACGGAAGCCTTCGCCGATGATTTCCTTGTAGGCCTCGGGGGAGAACGGTTGGCCCAACGGGTCGGGGGATTGGTCCAGCTCCGCTACGGTGCGCCATTGGTTGAGCTTGGCATCGGTGCCGTACAGGCTGAGCTTGAAGCGACCGTCCTGCAGGTCGTTGAGGGCTACCAATAATCCGTCGCCTTCGGTGCTGACGGCGGCCAGCGAGGAGTTGGGGTTGGATGGCTCCAGCGGGTAAGGCTCGCTCCAGGTTTGGCCGGCGTCTTCGGTGCGGCTGGCGAGGACCCGGTGATGGGTCTCGCCGGCGTAACGCAGCATGGCGATGGCGCGCTGGCCGTCCTGCGGGACGATGGTCGGTTGCAGCGAATTCTTCCCACGGCTGATACGGAATTTGTCGACCACCGCACCGTCGGGGCTCAAGTACAGGTATTCGGCGAATTTTCCCATGAGCTCGTGGTACACCGGCAGGCCGATGGAACCGTCGGCATGGAACACCGGCGCGGCGCGCACCAGTGTGCTGATGTTGAAGAATGGCGAGGTGATCAGTTGCCGAGGGGCCGACCAGTTCGTTCCCAGGTCGTCCGAGACCATCACATTGATCGCGCTGGTGGCCCAGCCGCCTACCGACACCGAGACGTAAAACATCCACAGGCGATTGTCCGGGCCCAGTGCGATGACCGGGTTGCCCAGCTTGCGGATGTAACGGTGGGTACCGTCACGGGTGCTTTCGCGGGTGGCGAGTACTTGCTCCGGGCCCCACTCGGCGCTTTTGGCGTCAAAGCGCGCGGTACGCACCTGCACATCGGCGGCGCCTTCGCGCGAACCGGCAAACCACACGGCCATCAGGTCGCCGCCGGGCAGGGCGGTTACAGAGGATGAATGCACAAAGTCATTGAGCTGCGAGGAGACGAAGCGGCTGCTGTATTGCGGGGCGGCCGTGGCGTTTGACGTGTCCTGAACCGATTGCGCAAATGGCGCCAACACATGGGGTGGATGACTGGTCCAGGCAGTAGTAAACACCAGTAGCAGGCTGCAGATCGTTAAAAGCGCGCGTATCGAAAATTTGTCGAAAAAAGGCGTGTTGCGCACAGAAACTCTCTCAACAGGCATAGGAAGTTTCACTGTGCAAAACCAACCTTAGCGAAAGCTTAGTTGGCAACGGCCCGTAACATCTTTCCCGAAATGGCGTTTACAAGAACCCGTCATGATGCCGATGTTTCCCACAGAGAGTCCGCTATGCGCTTGCTCCTAGTCGAAGATGATCGTGCCCTCGGCCAAGGGATTCGCGTGGCCTTGGGCGCCGAAGGCTACACCTTGGACTGGTTGCAGGATGGTGTCAGCGCCTTGCACGCGTTGCGCAGCGAAAGCTTCGACCTGCTGCTGCTTGACCTCGGCCTGCCGCGCCTTGACGGCCTGACGCTTTTGCAAACCCTGCGTGCCGAGCAATACGACCTGCCGGTGCTGATCCTCACCGCCCGCGACGGCACCGCCGAGCGCATCGCCGGCCTGGATGCCGGCGCCGATGATTACCTGGTCAAACCCTTCGACGTCGAAGAGTTCAAGGCCCGCGTACGCGCCCTGTTGCGCCGCAGCCAGGGCCGGGCGCAACCATTGCTGGAGCACGCGGGCGTGAGCCTGGACCCGGCGACCCAACAGGTCAGCTATCAGGGCCAGGACATTGTGGTTACGCCGATGGAATACCAACTGCTCCATCAACTGATGGTGCGCCCCGGCAAAGTCGTCACCCGTGAACGCCTGTCGCGCGCGCTTTATGGCTGGCAGGACCGCGTCGAAAGCAACACCCTCGAAGTACTTATCCACAACCTGCGCAAAAAACTCTCCACCGAACTGATCCGCACCGTGCGCGGCGTGGGCTACGTGGTGGAACTCAAGCCATGAACTCGGTCCGCGCACGCATCCTCATCCCGGTGTTGGTGCTGATCCTGCTGGGGGATGGCCTGATCAGCTGGCTTGTGCTGCGAGACAGCCACCACGAAATCGAACAAGTCTACGACGCCCAACTCGCCCAAAGCGCCCGTCTGCTGCAAGGCGTACTGCGCCAGCGCGACCCCGGCGATGCCGACTGGGACCGCCTCTACCAAGCCTTCGACCAAGCCATGAGCCGCGTCGGCGAGGACGGCGTCGCGCATCCTTACGAAACCCGCCTGACCTTCCAGGTATGGCGCACCGACGGCCAACTGCTGGTGCGCTCCACCGACGCACCAATCCTCAAATCACCGCCCACCGCACTCGGGCCCCACGACCTGATGGAAAACGGCAACGACTGGTGCGCGTTCATGCTTGCCGACATGCAACAAGGCCTGCTGATCTGGGTGGGCGAACGCGATGACATTCGCCAGGACGTGATCCAGCGCATCATCCGCCACACCCTCTGGCCGATCCTGATTGGCGTGCCCCTGCTGGCGCTGTTGATCTGGCTGACCATTGGCTGGGGCCTCAAACCCTTGCGCGCCATGGCCCAGGCCATACGCGGGCGGGACAGCGAGACCTTGCGACCGCTGCAGCTTGAGCCATTGCCCACGGACCTGGAACCGATGCACACCGCGCTGAACCGCCTGCTGGTGCAGGTGGACGACCTGCTGGAGCGCGAGCGACGGTTTATTGCGGATGCGGCGCATGAGTTGCGCACGCCGTTGGCGATATTGCGCATTCATGCACAGAACGCCCAGAGCGCCGGGACTGAGGACGAACGACGAGAGGCGCTGGATTTTCTGGTCAATGCCGTGGACCGGGCGACGCGCATTGGCAGCCAACTGCTGACCATGGCGCGCATCGAGCCGCAGTTGAACAACACCGTTCGCGTGCGCGTGGCGCTGACGGAGTTGGTGCGCGAAGAGCTTGCGGAACTGACGCCCCTGGCGATGGAGAAAGGCGTTGAGTTAGTGCTGGAAGGGGATGAGGAATGCTGGATAGAAACGGACCCGGTGGCGTTGGCGATTGCGCTGCAAAATCTGGTGACCAATGCGCTGAACTTCTCGCCGGCGGGGAGTGAGGTGCGGGTGTTGGTGCGGGGAACGGAAGCGGGAGTGGTGCAGCTGTGTGTGGAGGATGCGGGGCCGGGGATTGATGAAGGGGAGATCGGGCGGTTGTTCGAGCGGTTTTATAGCCGCGGGAACGCGAATGGGGCGGGGTTGGGGTTGGCGATTGTGCAGATGATCGTGGGGAAGATTGGGGGGCGGTTGGAGTTGTATAACCGGGAGGTGGGTGGGTTGTGTGCGCGGTTGAGTTTTAGCGACGGTGGGGTGGGATCGGTGGGAATACCACACCGTTGAAGGTGTGGGTGCAGCAGTTGCAAAACGGCTTCATGAATGCGGGTGTCAGTTGCGGGTTGACCTTTTGCAGCAGGCCAGTCTCGTCGACGTACAAGCCGCTGTAATAGGTAGAGTCGTCCGTTCGTACGTACTCGCTTTTTTCGCTTTCATGCAGGGCCACCATCCAGAACACAGGATCCGGGCTGTCCAGGCGGGCATTGGCTTCGCTGAAAATCGCATCCCATGGGTGACCGACCTTTGACAGTAGAAACCTGAATAGAGGCGTGTAATCGAAGCCGTGCCGGTGATGGCTGTGCATCGAGCCACGGCTTTGTGTGGAATTCTTTTCGCCTTTGCTATGGCGTTGTTGCCTATAGGTGCGGCAACTTCCGTGACGAACGTTGTGCGTCCGGGTGTTGACTGAGCGGTAGAGCGGGGGCTTTTTCATTGGGTTCCTTTATCGTTCCTTGGAGGCTGGGGCGGCCATGTGCCTTGGTAGCTGAAAGAGATTTGGTAATCGAAGTTCACGGGTTCAATTACGTGCTGGAAATGCGGTTGGATAGTCGCTATCCAGCTTGGGCGAACGTTGAACACGTCCGCATATATCGCCGTTTCTTGACTCAACCCTAGTGTTTCAAAAAAGCTTTCCGCGTCATCAATATCTGCCGAGTATTCATCTGCCTTCACGTAATTGCTTTGCTTGTCGTACCAACGCAATCTGACTTTCATAACCATGATGTGTTTTCCACTCTATCTATATATGCGGCGTTCGGGTTTTGCTCGACCTCGACGTTCGCCGGTGTATGGATCGAAGGCGCCGAGGTGGACAAGGTCACTGTTCCGGTAGACTTCTAATTCGCCTTTCTTGGAATCCCACTCAAATATTTTCCTCCCTTTGGCATCTATCCAGCGCTCGCGTAAGCCGCTACCGCCTTTCCTCGGTGTCACGGGTCTTTGGTCTATCAGACCTGGAAAGCCTGTTATGTCTGCAGCGTTGGGGGCCGGGAAATAATCATGGTACGGGTTTTTAAGCCCCTTTCGTGGCTCGTTAACCACCACATACAGCGGCCGAACCCCCGACTCCACCGGGAACACCAGAATAAAATCCCGATACTCCGGCGGATAAATCGGGTTAACCAAAATCTGCTCGGCAGCCTCCGTCGGCGGATAAATCCACATCACCGGCGCTTGCGGTGCAGCCTCCAATGCCGGAATGCCAAGGGTGTCGCCAGGATCAATGGCCGGCGTCCAAATCAGTTCTACACCCTCGCCAAGATCTGCCACGAACTGACTGTGACGACTCTGAAACTGCACCACATCGATCATCTGCCAGTCGGCATTTTTACCGGTGTAAAACCCATACCCCTTCAGCGTCCCGTCGGCGCGTTGCTCGATATGCAACCGCATCCGCGAGCGGGCTTTTTGCAGGTTACGAAGCTGCTCTTCGCTATAGAGCGCACTGTCGCCAAGCTCCGACGGCCAGGCCAACGCCACCAGCCCTGCAAGCAAACTCCCGGCTGCGGCGCCGACTGCCGCAGCCGCGGATTCCAATACCGCTGTGCGCAATACAAGCTGGCCAAGCCCAGCGGGCAGGGCACTGCCACTGATCTTCCTGAGGGACACGCCGCCTTGGCTGTCGACCTCCCGCCCGCCTAAGAGCGTGAAGTGGCCGTAGTCTTTAATCAGCTCAAGCGGCACATAGCCGGTGGGGTTGTTGTAGCTGATGATCCCGTCGGGCAGTTGGCAGGACTTGGCGAATACATGGCCTGGAACTTTCGTGGGTTCAGCCATGGTGACGGGAGGCGCTTCATACAAATCAATGAACGGTGAATACGGAATCTGCTTAGGTTGCGGCGTCAGAATTCGTCGCTTCAGCTGCTCTTCTTCGGTAATTGGATACGCGCGCTCTGTCATGACGACTCACTTCCCTGTGCAAGGAAGTGAGCCTATGAGAGCGGAGAAGAACCTGAAATTCTCGTTGTTCGATAGGAAGTGTGGGAAAAGTCATCAGATCAACAGCGACAATCGCGCTGCACGTTGCGAGCAGCAAATTTACGATATTCCCAATCATGGCCTCCGTGCCCCGGAGTACGACGAGTAAGTAAATTCGTCCACTGTCCTCATTTACTGACGAACAGCGGCGATCGCTGAAGGGGCCGCCGATGGATGCGGGCAATTACCTGGAGATGTTGATGCGGCAGGGGTTGGTGCAGACTACTAAGTTTCTTGGGCCTTATGAGGTGATGTTGTAGAGATAGTGTCAGATGGACTGCATCTGCCGGTCAGATGCTTCTTGGCATATGCCAGCATACCCGTGCTATGGCGGCTGTGCGTGGGAGACCTTCGGGTCTGCCGGGTTTGCCTATTACCCCCGGTTTCCAGCCTGCGTACAGCTGCCACCCATTTGCCTGGAAACGAATGAGGCAGCTCTTCTTAAAAATGGGAGCAAAGCCAATGAGCGTTTTTGTCTGTTTGTACATCTGCGGTTCTGCAAGCACCACGTCGCGTCGTACCGGGGGTGGCCAATGATCAACCCGCCTCTCAACAAAACCCTCGGTGTCATCACCTTTTCCACCTGCGGCGCTTCGCCGGATTTCCACCATCTTTTTCGCGTCAACTCCGGTGTGCCGATTCGCGATGCCTTGGAGCACGCGTCTGTCTTGCTCCACTGTTCAAAGATGTTGGCGTTGGATGCAGCCATGGAGAAGGGCGCCGATCGCTATGCGTGGGCGTCGCATTATTTGGGGGAGATGGCAAAAGCGGTGGTGGATGATTTGGCGAATGGGATGTTGCCGAATGGGGCTGTTGAGTAAGTAAGTGGTTTTGCGGGGTGTGGGAGCACGCCATCGCAGGCAAGCCAGCTCCCACATTTGATTGGGTCCATCCGGGAATATTTACCTGTATGCGAAAAAAAGACCTCGTTCTTCGAGGTCTTTTGTTAGGCATTTGATGGCCTCGGCAGGTCAGAGGACGTGTTTGGAGATGAGCTTCGATATCTCAACAATCGACGTCTTCCCCGTGAACTCAAACTTCACTTTCCCCACCGCCGAAAAGTAAATTTCCAGTTCCGAATCCAGATCAAACGTCCCGGACGTTTCCACCGAATACGCGACGATGTTTTTGTACGGCAGGGACGTGAAGTCTTTCTTGCTGCCGGTAATCCCTTGCACGTTCACCGCGATGATGCGCTTGGTGGTGAACACCACCCCATCACGCATGGCCTTGTAGGAATCGATCACCTGTTCATCATCCAGCAGCAGCGACGATACGCGCTCGGCGTATTCGTTGTTTTGCTTGAGCTTGAAGAAGCCTTTGTTGTTGAAGTCGATCATGTGCCTTTCCTTGGGTGAGCGGTGCGGTAAACGCCCGCGTCGGTGTATGACGTTTTGCTCGCAGATCTGTATCTAACGGGCTCCTTTTTATCGCCCTACCATGGCGCCAACAACCCGCCGGCCATTACAAAGTTTTACCTCGTCAAGGAACCACACCATGCCCGAACTCTCCAGCCTGTTTGCCTACGGCCTGATCTCGCTCGGCATGGTGCTGACGCCCGGTCCGAACATGATTTACCTCATTTCGCGGTCGATCTGCCAGGGGCGAATGGCCGGGCTGATTTCCCTGGGCGGCGTTGCGTTGGGTTTTGTCGTCTATATGTTCTGCGCGGCAGCGGGCATAACGGCGTTGGTGATGGCGGTTCCCTATGCCTACGACGCGCTGCGACTCGGCGGGGCGTTGTATCTGGTGTACCTGGCCTGGCAGGCGGTCAAACCCGGTGGCCGGTCGCCGTTCCAGGTGCGGGACTTGCCCAAGGACAGCCCGCGCAAGCTGTTCATGATGGGCTTTGTCACCAACCTGCTGAATCCCAAAGTGGCAGTGATGTATCTGTCGTTGCTGCCTCAGTTCATCGACCCTAACGGGCACGCCAGTGTGCTCTCGCAATCCCTGGTGCTGGGCTTTACGCAGATCATGATCAGCGTGAGCATCAACGCGTTGATCGCGCTCATGGCGGGCTCGATTGCGGGATTTTTTATCCGCAAACCCCTTTGGCAAACGGTACAGCGCTGGGTGATGGGCTCGGTGCTGATGGGCTTGGCCGTGCGCATGGCGGTAGAAGGGCGGCGGTAACTCACGCGTTACAGGATGGCTTTCAGGTAATCCTTGAGTGCGTTGAGTGGGGCGTTGAGCTCTTCCAGGGTCGTCGCTTGACGCACATCCACCGCAAGCCGTTGCAGTTCGCGGCCCATCACGGTGTTTGCACCGCCCAGGGATTGGAGCGCCACTACCAGGCACTCGTCGATTTTTTGCTGGATGGCGTTGATATCGCCCTGGCGCACCAGCAAGCCAAACACTTCGCGCTCATAGCCGTCCATGACCAGGTCGTCCCGCAGGATCGGGCTCGCGCCTTCAGTCTCATGCACCAGCTTGAGCGCAAAAAGCGCCACAGCTTCCAGCGTCAGTTCCATGGTCAAGCTTCCTCTTCGCCCGCGTTCGCCTGCCCATCATCACTTTCCTGCAGGCGAAAAAAAAGACCTTGAATTTCAAGGTCTTTTTTTAAGATGGTGCCCCGAGGGAGACTCGAACTCCCACTCCTTTCGAAAACGGATTTTGAATCCGCCGCGTCTACCAATTCCGCCATCAGGGCTCAATGGCGGCGAAGTATAGAGATGAGATTACCGTTGGTCAATCACGTTTCATGGTCAATTTTCACTATTTCCGCTAGACTTCCCGGCCCTGCTAGACGAACCCCATCATGCGCGTTGCTGACTTTACTTTTGAGCTCCCTGATTCGCTGATCGCTCGCCACCCTTTGGCCGAGCGTCGCGCCAGTCGACTGCTGACCCTGGACGGGGTCAGCGGTGCCCTCGCACACCGTCAATTCACTGATTTGCTTGAGCATTTGCGCCCAGGCGATTTGATGGTGTTCAACAATACCCGGGTGATTCCGGCACGGCTGTTTGGCCAGAAAGCGTCCGGCGGCAAGCTGGAGATTCTGGTGGAACGGGTGCTGGACAGCCATCGCGTGCTGGCCCATGTGCGCTCCAGCAAGTCGCCGAAACCGGGTTCGAAGATCCTTATCGATGGCGGTGGTGAGGCTGAAATGCTGGCCCGTCACGATGCGTTGTTCGAACTGGGCTTTGCCGAAGAAGTGTTGCCACTTCTGGAGCGCGTCGGCCATATGCCGTTGCCACCTTATATAGACCGCCCTGACGAAGACTCGGACCGCGAGCGTTATCAGACGGTGTACTCCGAGCGCCTGGGCGCGGTGGCTGCACCAACGGCGGGGCTGCATTTCGATCAGCCGCTGCTGGAGGCGATTGCCGCCAAGGGCATCGAGTCGGCTTTTGTGACCCTGCACGTGGGGGCCGGCACGTTTCAGCCGGTGCGTGTGGATAACATCGAAGACCATCACATGCACAGCGAATGGCTGGAAGTCAGCCAGGCAGTGGTGGATGCGGTCACTGCGTGCAAGGCGCGCGGCGGGCGTGTGGTGGCGGTCGGTACCACCAGCGTGCGTTCGCTGGAGAGTGCGGCACGCGATGGCGTGCTCAAGCCGTTCAGTGGCGACACCGATATCTTTATCTACCCGGGTCGGCCGTTTCACGTGGTCGATGCCCTGGTGACCAATTTCCATTTGCCGGAATCCACGCTGTTGATGCTGGTGTCGGCGTTCGCAGGTTATCCCGAAGCCATGGCCGCCTATCAGGCAGCCATTGAGCATGGATACCGTTTTTTCAGCTACGGTGATGCGATGTTTATCACCCGCAATCCGGCGCCACGCGGCCCAGAGGAAAACTTATGAGTCGTATGTCGTTTGAATTATTGGCCACCGATGGCAAGGCCCGTCGTGGTCGCCTGACGTTCCCGCGTGGCACCGTTGAAACCCCGGCCTTCATGCCGGTCGGTACCTACGGCACCGTAAAAGGCATGCTGCCACGGGATATCGTCGCCACCGGCGCCGAGATCATCCTGGGCAACACCTTCCACCTGTGGCTGCGCCCGGGCACCGAAGTGATCAAGAAACACGGCGACCTGCATGACTTCATGCAGTGGAAAGGCCCGATCCTGACCGACTCCGGTGGTTTCCAGGTGTTCAGCCTGGGCGCCATGCGCAAGATCAAGGAGGAGGGCGTGACATTCGCCTCGCCGGTCGACGGTGCCAAGGTGTTCATGGGCCCGGAAGAATCGATGCAGGTGCAGCGTGACCTGGGCTCCGACATCGTGATGATTTTTGACGAGTGCACGCCGTACCCGGCCGATGAAGAGGTGGCGCGGGTCTCGATGGAGCTGTCGTTGCGTTGGGCCCAGCGTTCGAAGAATGCCCATGGCGATAACACCGCTGCACTGTTCGGTATCGTGCAGGGCGGCATGCATGAAAGCTTGCGCAAGCGCTCGCTCGAAGGCCTGGACAAGATCGGCTTTGACGGCCTGGCCATCGGCGGGCTGTCGGTGGGCGAGCCCAAGCACGAGATGATCAAGGTGCTGGACTACCTGCCGGGCCTGATGCCGGCTGACAAACCTCGTTACCTTATGGGCGTTGGCAAACCGGAAGATCTCGTAGAGGGTGTGCGCCGCGGTGTGGACATGTTCGATTGCGTGATGCCAACCCGTAATGCCCGCAATGGGCATCTGTTCATCGATACAGGCGTGCTGAAGATCCGTAACGCGTTCCATCGCCATGATGAATCGCCGCTGGATCCTACCTGTGACTGCTACACATGCCAGAACTTCTCGCGCGCTTATCTGCACCATCTGGACAAGTGTGGGGAAATGCTGGGTAGCATGTTGAATACCATCCACAATTTGCGTCACTACCAAGTCCTGATGGCTGGTTTGCGCGAGGCTATTCAACAGGGTACATTGGCCGCCTTCGTCGATGCCTTCTATGCCAAGCGCGGGCTGCCTGTGCCGCCCTTGGACTGAGTTTTCCGACCCTAAGATTCACTATTTGCAACTGGAGTGCTAAATGAGCTTTTTTATCTCTAATGCCATGGCTGATGCCGCTGCACCGGCCGCTGCCGGCCCGTTGGGCGGTGGTTTTGAGTGGATTTTCCTGGTCGGCTTCCTGGTCATCTTCTACCTGATGATCTGGCGTCCACAGGCCAAGCGCGCCAAAGAGCAGAAGAACCTGCTGGGCAGCTTGCAGAAAGGCGACGAAGTCGTGACCACTGGCGGCATCGCCGGCAAGATCACTAAAGTGTCCGACGCCTTCGTGATTCTGGAAGTCTCCGACACCGTAGAAATGAAGTTCCAGAAGGGCGCCATCGCCGCCACGCTGCCAAAAGGCACGCTCAAAGCGATCTAAGTTCCAACCTTTACCAATCGACGGGGCGCGCAAGGCGCCCCGCGTTATAAGCGGGCGGCGTGATGCTGAACAAATACCCTCTGTGGAAATACGTACTGATCCTGGCGGTGCTGGCGATCGGTTTTATTTATTCCGCTCCCAATCTCTATCCTGATGACCCGGCAATCCAGATCACTGGCGCCAGCACTGCGCTGCAGGTCAATCAGGCTGACCTGGACCGTGCGAGCAAAGCGCTCACCGACGCGGGTATCCAGGTTAAGGCGGCAACGTTGGCGGCTGATGCGAAGGGCGGCTTGTTGCGCCTGACCAAGCAAGAAGACCAATTGCCGGCCAAAGACGTTGTGCGCAAGGTCATGGGTGATGACTACGTCGTCGCGCTGAACCTGGCACAGACCACGCCAAAATGGCTGCGCGCGATTGGCGCACACCCGATGAAGCTGGGTCTGGACTTGTCTGGTGGTGTGCACTTCCTGCTTGAAGTGGACATGGACAAAGCCCTCGACGCTCGCCTGAAAGTCTACGAAGGCGATGTGAAGAGCCTGCTGCGTAAAGAAAAACTGCGTTATCGCAGCCTGCCGCAGCTCAACGGCGCCATCCAGCTGGGTTTTGCTGACGAAGCAACCCGCGAACAGGCCCGTGCACTGATCCGCAAGAACTTCAACGATTTCGACATTGTTCCGGCCGACCTCAATGGTCAGGCGGTACTGCGTCTGGCGATGACCCCGGCCAAGCTGGCGGAAATCCGTGAATATTCCATCAAGCAGAACTTGACCACGGTACGTAACCGCGTCAACGAACTGGGTGTGGCCGAGCCGATCGTGCAGCGCCAGGGTGCCAACCGCATCGTGGTTGAGCTGCCGGGCGTGCAGGACACCGCTGAAGCCAAGCGTATCCTGGGTAAAACTGCCAACCTGGAGTTCCGTCTGGCCGCTGAACCGGGTGCTACCCGTGCCACTGCCGAGGAGTTCGAGTTCCGTGAAGGTGGTCGTCCACCTGCATTGATCGAGCGTGGCTTGATCATCACCGGTGACCAGGTGACTGACGCGAAGGCTGGTTTCGACTCGCAGCACGGTAGCCCTGAAGTGAACATCCGTCTGGATGGCCACGGTGGCGAACTGATGAGCCGCGCAACCCGCAGCAACGTCGGTCGCAGCATGGCGGTGATCTTCATCGAGCAGCGTCCTGTCACCACCTACACCAAGCAACTGGTCGACGGCGTCGAGAAAGACGTGCCGGTACAAACCTTTAAGGAAGAGAAGAAGATCATCAGCCTGGCGACCATCCAGTCGCCGCTGGGTGCTCAATTCCGCATCACTGGCCTGAACGGCCAGGGTGAGTCGTCCGAACTGGCGCTGCTGCTGCGTGCCGGTGGCCTGGCGGCCCCGATGTACTTCGCTGAAGAACGTACCATCGGCCCGAGCCTGGGTGCTGACAACATCACCAAGGGTATCGACGCTGCACTGTGGGGCATGCTGTTCGTTTCCCTGTTCATCATCGCCATCTACCGCTTCTTCGGCATCATCGCTACCGTCGCACTGGCGGGCAACATGGTGATGCTGCTGGCCCTGATGTCGCTGCTGGGTGCAACGCTGACCCTGCCAGGTATCGCCGGTATCGTACTCACCATGGGTATGGCGGTAGACGCCAACGTACTGATCTTCTCGCGGATTCGTGAAGAAATCGCTGCGGGCATGACCGTGCAACGGGCAATCAACGAAGGCTTCGGCCGGGCATTTACCGCGATTCTCGACTCCAACCTGACCACTCTGTTGGTCGGCGGGATTCTCTTTGCCATGGGCACCGGCCCGGTCAAGGGTTTTGCGGTAACCATGTCCCTCGGTATCTTTACCTCGATGTTCACGGCCATCATGGTGACCCGCGCAATGGTCAACCTGATCTTTGGCGGGCGTGACTTCAAGAAGTTGTGGATTTAAGGGGCTGCCATGTTACGTACAATCAACTTCATGGGCGTTCGCAACGTTGCGTTCGGCTTCACCATGGTGCTTACCGTTCTGGCGTTGTTCAGCTGGTTCCATAAGGGCCTTAACTACGGCCTGGACTTCACCGGCGGTACGCTCATCGAGCTGACCTACGAGAAGCCGGCCGATGTCAGCCTGGTGCGCAGCGAGCTGGTCAAGGCCGGCTATCACGAAGCCATCGTGCAGAGCTTCGGTGCAACCACCGACCTGCTTGTGCGTATGCCTGGCGAAGACCCGCAATTGGGCCACCAGGTAGCCGAGGCCTTGCAGAAGGTGGGCGGCGACAACCCGGCGTCGGTCAAGCGCGTCGAGTTCGTGGGCCCGCAAGTGGGTGAAGAGCTGCGCGACCAGGGCGGCCTCGGCATGCTGATGGCGCTGGTCGGCATCATGATCTACCTGGCTTTCCGCTTTCAGTGGAAGTTCGGTGTCGGCGCCATTGTGTCGCTGATCCACGACGTGATCGTGACCGTGGGTATCCTGGCCTACTTCCAGATCACCTTCGACCTGACCGTGCTTGCGGCGGTGTTGGCGATCATTGGTTACTCCCTTAACGACACCATCGTGGTATTCGACCGGGTTCGTGAGAACTTCCGGGTGCTGCGCAAGGCGACGTTGATCGAGAACATCAATATCTCCACTACCCAGACCCTGCTGCGCACCATGGCGACCTCGATCTCCACCTTGCTGGCGATTGCCGCACTGATGGTGTTCGGTGGTGACAACCTGTGGGGCTTCTCGCTGTCGCTGTTCATCGGCGTACTGGCGGGTACCTACTCGTCGATCTATATCGCCAACGTGGTACTGATCTGGCTGAACCTCAACAGCGAAGACTTGATCCCTCCTGCCAGCACCGGCAAGGAGGTTGACGACCGCCCTTGATCGGCGATTGTTAACCCGCTGTTACAAAGAAGGCGCGAGTATTGAACTCGCGCCTTTTTTTTGGCTCCAAGGCTGGGTATAGCGCGGATCTTTCGATCCGTTTGTGATGGTCAGGAGGTTCACGTGAACAAGTCGTTGCTGGTTGGTGCGGTATTGGGTGCTGTCGGTGTGACTGCCGGGGGTGCTGTTGCCACCTACAGCCTGGTAAAAAGCGGCCCTGAGTATGCGCAAGTGCTGGCGGTACAGCCGGTGAAAACCCAGATTAAAACCCCGCGTGAAGTCTGCAAGGACGTTGCCGTAACCCGGCAGAAGCCTGTGCAGGACCAGCACCAGATCGTCGGTACGGTGGTCGGTGCGCTGGCGGGCGGCCTGTTGGGTAATCAGGTCGGCGGCGGTAATGGCAAGAAGCTGGCCACGGTGGCCGGTGCGGTGGGTGGCGGTTATGCCGGTAACAAGGTTCAGGAAGGCATGCAGAACCGCGACACCTACACCACTACGCAAACCCGTTGTAACACCGTTAACGACATCAGCGACAAGGTTGTCGGGTACGACGTGCGTTACACCCTGGATGGCAAGGAAGGCTCGGTGCGCATGGATCGTGATCCAGGCAACCAGATTCCGGTCGACAAGGAAGGGCGTCTGGTTATCGGTCAGAACCAGCCGCAGCAGTAATCCCAGGCATAAAAAAAGCACCCCGAGGGGTGCTTTTTTGTGCCCGCTCGCTTATCGCTTCAGCGAGGCCGGCAGGTGCGGCTGGATCGCCGTCAGTACTGCCTTGAAGCATTTGGTGTTGCCGGCAACGACGTGGCCCTTCTCCAGGAAGTCGTGGCCGCCGGTGAAGTCGCTCACCAGGCCGCCTGCTTCTTGAATCAGCAGTGCGCCTGCAGCCATGTCCCACTCGGACAGGCCCGACTCCCAGAAGGCGTCAAAACGACCGGCAGCGACATACGCCAGGTCCAGGCTGGCGGCGCCGGCGCGACGGATGCCGGCGGTCTGGCCAACCAGGGCGCGGAACATGCCCAGGTAGTTTTCCAGGTTGTCCATCTGGTCGTCACGGAACGGGAAGCCAGTACCCAGCAGGGCGCCGTCCAGGCTGGTGCGACCGCTGACACGCAGGCGGCGACCGTTCAGCTGGGCGCCACGGCCACGGCTGGCGGTGAATTCTTCCTGGCGAACCGGGTCCAGGACAACAGCGTGTTCCAGGCGGCCACGGTATTTGCAGGCAATGCTCACGGCAAAGTGCGGGATGCCGCGCAGGAAGTTGGTCGTGCCATCCAGTGGGTCGATGATCCACAGGTAGTCTTCGCCCTCGCCGCTACCTTTGTGCAGGCCGGTTTCTTCACCGAGGATGCCGTGGGTAGGGTAGGCCTTGCGCAGCGCGTCGATGATTTTCTGCTCGGCGGCGCGATCCACCTCGGATACGTAATCCTTGGCGTCTTTTTCGTCGACCTTGATGGTATCCAGGCGCTCGATGGAGCGGAAGATCAATTCACTGGCGCTGCGGGCGGCGCGCAGCGCGATATTCAGCATGGGCTGCATGGATGTGTCACCTAAGGTTGTTAAAGAAAGCCGAGCATTCTAGCAGAAACTTTCTTCAGGTGAAGGACGACGTTACCTTTCATGGCATAACCTTAGGCTGTTCTGTAAGATTTGCTCCCCTTTCCCGTGTCCGAGAGCGCCTCCCTTGCTGCAAAACATCCGTGTCGTCCTCGTCAATACCAGTCATCCCGGCAATATCGGCGGGGTGGCGCGAGCCATGAAAAACATGGGGCTGACGCGCCTGGTGCTGGTCGAGCCGCGTGTGTTCCCGCACCACGAGGCCGATGCCCGCGCGTCTGGTGCCAATGACATCCTCGAAAAAGCCCAGGTCGTCGCCACCCTGGAAGACGCCCTGGTCGGCTGCAACCTGGTGCTCGGCACCAGCGCCCGCGACCGCCGTATCCCCTGGCCGCTGTTGGATCCCCGCGAATGTGGGACCAAAGTCGTGGAGGAGGCCGCCGGTGGCGCCGAAATCGCCTTGGTATTTGGCCGTGAAGACTCCGGCCTGACCAATGAAGAGCTGCAGCGATGTCATTATCACGTGCACATTCCATCAGACCCTGACTTCAGTTCGCTGAACCTTGGGGCCGCGGTGCAGGTGTTGAGTTATGAAGTGCGCATGGCCTGGCTGGCCGCAGAAGGTCAGCCAAGCAAGGTAGAGAAGGACGAGGTCGCATCGACCAAGAGTGGCGAACTGGCCACCATGGACGAGCTGGAGCGATTTTATGAGCACCTGGAGCAAACCCTGGTGGCCATCGAATTCCTCGATCCGGAAAAACCACGCCACTTGATGGCGCGCCTGCGCCGGTTGTACGGACGCAGCTCGGTCAGCCGGGCAGAAATGAATATATTGCGTGGCATCCTCACGGAAACCCAGAAAGCGGCCCGTGGCGAGCTTCTTAAGCGGAAGGATTAAAAATGTTCGAGCGTTTGCGAGAAGATATCCAGAGTGTTTTCCACCGTGACCCGGCGGCGCGCAACGCCTTTGAAGTGCTGACCTGCTACCCGGGCATGCACGCCATCTGGATCCACCGCCTGTCCGGCGCCTTGTGGAACATGGGCTGGAAGTGGCTGGCGCGGCTGGTGTCGAACTTCGGTCGCTGGCTGACCGGGATCGAGATCCATCCGGGCGCCAAGGTTGGTCGTCGCTTCTTTATCGACCACGGCATGGGCATCGTCATTGGCGAGACCGCCGAGATTGGTGATGACGTGACCTTGTATCAGGGCGTGACGCTGGGCGGCACGACCTGGAACAAGGGCAAGCGCCACCCGACGCTGGAAGACGGCGTTGTGGTGGGGGCGGGTGCCAAGGTGCTCGGTCCGTTTACGGTGGGCGCCGGCGCCAAGGTCGGTTCCAACGCCGTGGTGACCAAGGCAGTGCCGCCTGGTGCGACCGTGGTCGGCATTCCCGGGCGGATCATCGTCAAGCCTGAAGTCGGTGATGAGCAGGAAGCCAAGCGCAAGGCCATGGCCGAGAAGATTGGTTTCGATGCGTATGGTGTCAGCGAAGACATGCCCGACCCGGTGGCGCGTGCCATCGGGCAGTTGCTCGACCACCTGCAAGCCGTGGACGGCAAGCTGGACGGCATGTGCGGTGCCTTGAAGGACCTGGGCAGCAACTACTGCGCCAAGGATTTGCCTGAGCTGCGCAAGGAAGACTTCGCCGAGATCAAGGACGAAAGCGCTAACAAGGCTGGCTGACTCTTGAGCCGGTCGCGATCCCTGTGGGAGCTGGCTTGCCTGCGATGGCGGCGAGTCAGTGCCGGAAAGGCTGGCTGGCAAACCGCTATCGCAGGCAAGCCAGCTCCCACATTTGATCTCCATTGGTCTTGAGGTTGGGGGCTTGACCCTGTTCCCGCTGTTCCATCCGCCCCCGCCCTGCTATTATTCGCGCGCCCTTTTTGCGGCTATTCCTGACTAAAGTACTAGGTCTTATAGTTGACTTAAATACTCGGGAATCGCATACTTGCTCCCATTCTGAAACACCTTGGTACTTGTCCATGAGACTGACTACAAAAGGCCGATACGCGGTAACCGCCATGCTTGACCTGGCCTTGCACGCGCAAAATGGGCCGGTGTCCCTGGCCGATATCTCCGAGCGCCAAGGCATTTCCCTGTCCTACCTCGAGCAACTGTTCGCCAAATTGCGCCGCAGCAATCTGGTTTCCAGCGTTCGTGGTCCAGGCGGCGGCTATCAACTGTCCCGCGATATGCAGGGCATCCAGGTCGCTCAGGTGATCGACGCGGTCAACGAATCCGTCGATGCCACCAAATGCCAGGGCCTGGGTGATTGCCATGCCGGCGACACCTGCCTTACGCACCACTTGTGGTGTGACCTGAGCCTGCAGATCCATGAGTTTTTGAGTGGTATCAGCTTGGCTGATCTTGTGACTCGCCGTGAGGTGCAAGAAGTAGCCCAGCGTCAGGACCAGCGCCGTTGCAACACCAAGGCGCCGCGTCTGGACAAGATTGAAGCGTCCGCCGTCGAGTGACAGCCGAAGAGCTAACGGCACGCCAGCCAGCCTGATTTAGGAGAAAGTCCATGAAATTGCCGATTTACCTTGATTACTCAGCGACCACCCCGGTTGATCCGCGTGTCGCGCAAAAGATGAGCGAATGCCTGCTGGTTGACGGAAACTTCGGCAACCCGGCGTCCCGTTCCCACGTTTTCGGCTGGAAAGCTGAAGAAGCCGTGGAAAACGCTCGTCGCCAGGTCGCTGACCTGGTGAATGCCGACCCGCGTGAAATCGTCTGGACCTCCGGTGCCACCGAGTCCGACAACCTGGCTATCAAGGGTGCGGCGCATTTCTACGCGACCAAGGGCAAACACCTGATCACCACCAAGATTGAGCACAAGGCTGTCCTCGACACCATGCGCCAACTGGAACGTGAAGGTTTTGAGATCACCTACCTCGAGCCAACCACCGACGGTATCGTGACCCCGGCGATGATCGAAGCGGCGATGCGTGAAGACACCATCCTGGTTTCCGTGATCCACGTGAACAACGAAATCGGCACCATCAACGACATCGCCGCCATCGGCGAGCTGACCCGCTCCAAGGGCGTGTTGCTGCACGTCGACGCTGCTCAGTCCACCGGCAAGGTCGATATCGACCTGTCTGCACTTAAAGTCGACCTGATGTCGTTCTCTGCCCACAAGACCTACGGCCCTAAAGGCATCGGCGCGCTCTACGTGAGCCGCAAGCCTCGCGTGCGTATCGAAGCCACCATGCACGGCGGCGGTCACGAGCGCGGCATGCGTTCGGGCACCCTGGCGACCCACCAGATCGTCGGCATCGGCGAAGCGTTCCGCGTGGCCAAGGAAGACATGGCTGCCGAAAACGTGCGCATCAAGGCCCTGAGCGATCGCTTCTACAAGCAGGTCGAGCACCTTGAAGAGCTGTACATCAACGGCAGCATGACCGCCCGTGTACCGCACAACCTGAATTTGAGCTTCAACTACGTCGAAGGCGAGTCGCTGATCATGGCGCTCAAGGACCTGGCGGTTTCGTCCGGTTCGGCCTGCACCTCGGCTTCCCTTGAGCCGTCCTACGTATTGCGCGCCCTTGGCCGCAACGACGAACTGGCTCACAGCTCGATCCGCTTTACGTTCGGCCGTTTCACCACCGAAGAAGAAGTCGACTACGCCGCGCAGAAAGTCTGCGAGGCCGTCACCAAGCTGCGTACCTTGTCGCCTCTGTGGGACATGTACAAAGACGGTGTCGATATTTCCAAGATCGAGTGGGCGGCACACTAACTATAGAAGCCGCCACCCAAAAGGCTCTGTAAAGACGTGGCGGAAAACGCAGGCGTGTTTACAGGGTTCCAGAGCGGCCCTGATGAGTGAGGATTCAGTACCATGGCTTACAGCGAAAAGGTCATCGACCACTACGAAAACCCGCGCAACGTCGGCAAGATGAACGCGGAAGACCCTGATGTCGGCACAGGCATGGTCGGCGCCCCGGCGTGCGGCGATGTGATGCGCCTGCAGATCAAGGTCAACGAAGCTGGCGTTATCGAAGACGCCAAGTTCAAGACTTACGGTTGCGGTTCGGCCATCGCCTCAAGCTCCCTGGCGACCGAATGGATGAAAGGCAAGACCCTGGATGAGGCTGTGACGATCAGCAACACCCAACTGGCTGAAGAACTGGCCTTGCCGCCAGTGAAAATCCACTGCTCGGTACTCGCAGAAGACGCCATCAAGGCGGCTGTTCGCGACTACAAGCAGAAGAAAGGCTTGATCTAAGCAATTTGGCGACGAGTAAGGAGTCACGATGGCTATCAGCATGACAGAAGCGGCTGCGCAGCACATTCGCCGCTCCCTGAATGGGCGCGGTAAAGGTGAGGGGATTCGTCTGGGTGTTCGCACCACGGGCTGTTCCGGCCTTGCCTACGTGCTGGAGTTCGTCGACGAGGTGGTCGAGGAAGATCAGGTGTTCGAAAGTCACGGCGAGAAAGTGATTATCGACCCGAAAAGCCTGACCTACCTGGACGGCACCGAGCTCGATTTCGTCAAGGAAGGGTTGAACGAAGGCTTCAAGTTCAACAACCCCAACGTACGCGGTGAATGTGGCTGCGGCGAAAGCTTCAACATCTGAGGCTGATTGTGGGTACTCCTTGTCATTTCGCTTTGTTTGAGCTGCAGCCGAGTTTTAGACTGGACCTTGAACAGCTTGCCACGCGCTACCGTGAACTGGCGCGTGGGGTGCATCCGGACCGCTTTGCTGACGCTTCCGAGCGTGAGCAACGCTTGGCGCTGGAGCAATCAGCCAGCCTCAACGAAGCCTATCAGACGCTCAAGAACCCTCCCAAGCGCGCGCGTTACCTGCTCGCCATGGGCGGTCGCGAGCTGCCACTTGAAGTCACGGTCCAGGATCCTGATTTCCTGATGCAGCAGATGCAATGGCGCGAAGAGCTCGAAGAGCTGCAGGACGAGGCCGATCTGGCCGGAATCGCAGCGTTCAAGCGCCGTCTGAAAGTGGCCCAGGATGAACTCAACGAAAGCTTCGCAGCCTGTTGGGATGATGCGGCGCAACGTGAACAGGCCGAACGCCTGATGCGGCGCATGCAGTTCCTCGACAAGCTCACCTACGAAGTGCGCCAGTTAGAAGAGCGCCTCGACGATTAACCCAGTGCCGCCCAGGTTGCACGCCTGATATACAGATAAGTCCTGATTACCATGGCCCTACTGCAGATCGCCGAACCCGGCCAAAGTCCTCAACCGCACCAGCGTCGTCTGGCGGTCGGGATTGACTTGGGCACTACCAATTCGCTGGTCGCTGCGTTGCGCAGCGGCCTTTCCGAGCCGCTGCCCGACGCCGATGGCCAGGTCATCCTGCCGTCTGCCGTGCGCTATCACGCTGACCGCACTGAAGTGGGCGAGTCGGCCAAGCTGGCGGCGTCTACCGATCCTTTGAACACCGTGCTGTCGGTCAAGCGCTTGATGGGTCGTGGTCTGTCCGACGTCAAGCAACTGGGCGACCAGCTGCCGTACCGCTTTGTCGGCGGCGAGTCCCATATGCCGTTCATCGACACCGTCCAGGGCCCGAAAAGCCCGGTGGAAGTGTCGGCCGATATCCTCAAGGTGCTGCGCCAGCGTGCAGAAACCACCCTGGGCGGCGAACTGGTGGGTGCGGTGATTACTGTTCCTGCGTATTTCGATGACGCTCAACGCCAGGCCACCAAGGATGCGGCAAAGCTTGCCGGCCTGAACGTGCTGCGCCTGCTCAACGAGCCGACCGCGGCGGCTGTGGCATACGGCCTGGACCAACACGCCGAAGGCCTGGTGGCTATTTACGACCTGGGCGGCGGTACGTTTGATATTTCGATTCTGCGCCTGACCGGCGGTGTCTTCGAAGTGCTGGCCACCGGTGGCGACACGGCCCTGGGCGGCGATGACTTCGATCACGCCATTGCTGGCTGGATCATCACCAGCGCCGGCTTGTCTGCCGACCTGGATCCGGGCGCGCAACGTAAGCTGTTGCAAACTGCCTGTGCCGCTAAAGAAGCGCTGACTGATGCTGCATCGGTTGAAGTTTCCTACGGTAGCTGGTCGGCCCAACTGACCCGTGAGGCCTTCGATTCTTTGATCGAGCCGATGGTCGCCCGCAGCTTGAAAGCCTGCCGCCGTGCCGTGCGTGACTCCGGTATCGAGCTGGAAGACGTGGCGGCCGTGGTGATGGTTGGCGGGTCGACCCGCGTGCCACGTGTCCGCGAAGCCGTTGCCGAGGCCTTTGGCCGCCAGCCGCTGACTGAAATCGACCCGGATCAAGTGGTGGCCATTGGTGCCGCGATCCAGGCCGACACCCTCGCTGGTAACAAGCGTGATGGTGGCGAACTGCTTCTGCTCGACGTGATTCCGTTGTCCCTGGGGCTGGAAACCATGGGCGGCCTGATGGAGAAGGTGATTCCACGCAACACCACCATCCCCGTTGCCCGCGCCCAGGACTTCACCACCTACAAAGACGGCCAGACGGCCATGATGATTCATGTGTTGCAAGGCGAGCGTGAGTTGATCAGCGACTGCCGTTCCCTGGCGCGCTTCGAATTGCGTGGTATTCCGGCGATGGTGGCCGGTGCAGCGAAGATTCGCGTGACCTTCCAGGTCGACGCCGACGGCTTGCTCAGCGTTGCGGCTCGCGAATTGGCCTCCGGCGTTGAAGCCAGCATCCAGGTCAAGCCGTCCTACGGCCTGACCGACGGCGAAATCGCCAAGATGCTCAAGGACTCGTTCCAATACGCCGGTGACGACAAGGTCGCCCGCGTGTTGCGCGAGCAGCAAGTTGACGCCCAGCGCCTGCTCGAAGCGGTGCAGGGCGCCCTTGAGGCTGACGGCGAGCGCTTGCTGGATGCCGAAGAGCGCATGGTCATCGACCTGCAGATGCAGGAACTGGCCGAATTGATGAAAGGCACCGATGGTTACGCCATCGAGCAACAGACCAAGCGCCTGTCGCAAGTGACCGATGCCTTTGCCGCCCGTCGTATGGACCAGTCGGTGAAAGCCGCCCTGGCGGGCCGCAACTTGAATGAACTTGAGGATTAACTGATGCCGCAGATCATTTTTCTGCCACACGCCGAGCATTGCCCGGACGGTATGGTTGTGGAGGCTGAGACCGGCAAGTCCATTCTCGAAGTCGCGCATGACAACCACATCGAGATCGAAAGCGCCTGCGGCGGCGTCAACGCCTGTACCACCTGTCACTGTGTGATCCGTGAAGGTTTCGATAGTCTTGAAGAGGCTGACGACCTGGAAGAGGACTATCTTGATAGGGCGTGGGGGCTGGAGCCGACGTCGCGCTTGAGCTGTCAGGCAAAGGTGGGAACAGAAGACCTTACCGTCGAAATTCCGAAGTATTCGCTTAACCATGCCGCTGAAGCGCCGCACTGATTCAAGGAAGTGTCATGAGTCTTAAATGGGTTGATGTACAAGATATCGCTATCCTGCTGGCCGATGGTCACCCGGATGTGAACCCTTATTCGCTGAACTTTGTAGCTTTGCGTGACATGGTCATGGCCTTGCCAGGGTTCGAAGATGATCGGGAACGCGGCGGTGAAAAGGTTCTTGAAGCGATTCAGACTGCCTGGAAAGAAGAGCAGGACTGAAGCCTCCCTTACGCAGTTAGGCAATACCCAAGAACCCGCGTATAATTCGCGGGTTTAATTTTTCGCAAATTACCGTTTCTGGAGTTACACCATGGCTGTTCAACGTACTTTCTCCATCATCAAGCCTGACGCTGTTGCAAAAAACGTCATCGGCGAGATCACCACTCGTTTCGAAAAAGCCGGCCTGAAGGTTGTAGCTTCGAAACTCAAGCAACTGTCCAAAGCTGAAGCTGAAGGCTTCTACGCTGAACACAGCGCTCGTGGCTTCTTCGGCGACCTGGTTGCCTTCATGATCTCCGGTCCTGTTGTTGTTCAGGTTCTGGAAGGCGAAAACGCTATCGCTCTGAACCGTGAGCTGATGGGCGCTACCAACCCTAAAGAAGCTGCTGCCGGCACCATCCGTGCTGACTTCGCTGAGTCGATCGACGCCAACGCCGTTCACGGTTCGGACTCCGAAGCCGCTGCTGCCCGCGAAATCTCGTACTTTTTCGCTGCTACTGAAGTAACCGCTCGCTAAGCATTGGCTTAAAAGAGCGAAGGTGAATCCATGACTACATTGACTGCAAAAACCAACCTGCTGGGTCTGACTCAACAGGAAATGGAAAAATTCTTCGACTCAATCGGGGAGAAGCGTTTTCGTGCCGCTCAGGTAATGAAGTGGATTCACCATCTTGGCGTCGATGATTTCGACGCCATGACGAACGTCAGCAAGGCCCTGCGCGACAAGCTCAAGGTCATTGCCGAAGTTCGCGGCCCCGAGGTTGTCAGCGAGGACATTTCCACCGACGGCACCCGTAAGTGGGTGGTGCGCGTGGCGTCCGGCAGCTGCGTCGAGACCGTGTACATTCCCCAGGGCAAACGCGGCACTCTGTGCGTTTCGTCCCAGGCAGGCTGTGCCCTGGACTGCAGTTTCTGCTCCACCGGCAAGCAAGGTTTCAACAGCAACCTCACCGCCGCCGAAGTAATCGGCCAGGTGTGGATTGCCAATAAATCGTTCGGCAGCATCCCGGCGACCGCCGACCGTGCCATCACCAACGTGGTGATGATGGGCATGGGCGAGCCGCTGCTGAACTTCGACAACGTTGTTGCGGCCATGCACCTGATGATGGACGACCTGGGCTACGGCATCTCCAAGCGCCGAGTGACCCTGTCGACCTCCGGCGTGGTTCCGATGATCGATGAGCTGGCCAAGCACATCGATGTCTCCCTGGCGTTGTCGCTGCACGCACCGAATGACGCATTGCGTAACCAATTGGTGCCGATCAACAAGAAGTATCCGCTTAAGATGCTGCTCGAATCTTGCCAGCGCTACATGGCGACCCTGGGCGAAAAACGTGTGCTGACCATTGAGTACACCATGCTCAAGGACATCAACGACAAGGTCGAGCACGCGGTCGAGATGATCGAGCTGCTCAAGAACGTACCGTGCAAGATCAACCTGATTCCGTTTAACCCGTTTCCCCATTCTGGCTACGAGCGGCCGAGCAACAACGCCATTCGCCGTTTCCAGGATCAACTGCACCATGCAGGCTTCAACGTCACCGTGCGCACTACTCGCGGCGAAGACATCGATGCGGCATGTGGCCAATTGGTAGGACAGGTGCTGGATCGCACCCGTCGCAGCGAACGTTATATCGCCGTGCGTGAATTGAGTGCCGCCGACGATATACCGCAAAGCGCCGCGACTCGAACCTGAGAGAGGATCTCTATGCCCTTGCGCCTTGCGCTGCTTTTGCTTGTTGCCAGCCTCGCAGCTGGCTGTGTTTCATCGGGCCATGAGAGCCCGCTGCAAACCGGCAAGGGCCGTGACGAAGCGCGTGCTGCCTATGTGCAGTTGGGCTTGGGGTACTTGCAGCAAGGGATGGCCGAGCAAGCCAAGGTGCCGCTGAAGAAGGCCCTTGAGCTGGATGCCAGCGACGCCGACGCGAATGCTGCGCTGGCTCTGGTGTTCCAGGCCCAGGCCGAGCCTGAATTAGCCGATCGATATTTTCACAAGGCCCTGGCCACACGTCCTGGCGACCCAAGACTGCTGAATAACTACGGCAGTTTTTTGTTTGCGCAGAAACGTTATGGCCAGGCGTCCGAATATTTCCAGCAGGCTGCGGCCGATACCCTCTATCCTGAGCGCTCGCGGGTTTTCGAGAACCTTGGGGTGACCTCGATGCTTCTCGGCCAGCGCGACACCGCCCGCCAGCAACTGGAAAAAGCCCTGCACCTGAACCAGCGTCAGCCACGGGCGTTGCTCGAAATGGCTGAGTTGTCCTTCGAAGACAGGCATTATGTGCCGGCACGTGACTATTACGAGCGTTTTAGCCTGCTGAGCGGGCAAAATGCACGTAGTCTATTGCTCGGTGTGCGCCTGGCGACGGTTCATGAAGAACGCGATAAGGCCGCACGTTTTGGCCAGCAACTCGAACGACTCTATCCCGGTACGCCGGAATATCAGCAATACCTGTCGGAGCAATGATGAAAGCGGCGCACCCGGAAGTTGTAGCAGCTAATCGTGGAAACCCAGGCGAGACCTTGCGTCAGGCCCGCGAAAGCAATGGTTGGTCGCTGGCAGAAGTGGCCCTCAAGCTCAATTTGACCACGACTTCATTGGGCAACCTTGAAGCTGGCGCGTTCGACAAGCTGCCAGGGCATACCTTTGCCC
Organism: Pseudomonas sp. A125; assembly: GCF_055409485.1. Lineage (NCBI taxonomy): Bacteria > Pseudomonadati > Pseudomonadota > Gammaproteobacteria > Pseudomonadales > Pseudomonadaceae > Pseudomonas > Pseudomonas sp. A125. Next base: position 20,002 of record NZ_JBUZVP010000009.1, on the reverse strand, counting down.
GCGGCTATATCCGCGCCTACGCCAAGTTGCTGGGTATCGACCAGGCCGCACTGGTCCAGGAATTCGACCAGATCACCGGTACCGATTCCCAGGGCAGCAATGTCCATGGCTTGGGCCGTATTGAAGAGCCTGTGCGGGTTTCCCACACTATCTTGCGCATTGTCAGCCTGTTGCTGTTGATCGCCGTAATCGGCGGTGGCTTTGTATGGTGGCAGGACCAGACCGCCCAGCGTGGCAAGGACTTGTCCACCAACGCCATGGAGCACGTCGAAGTCGAAAGCGCCGACGGAACCACCCAGATTCATCCATTGGACGAGCCGGAAGACCAGGCCGTGGCCCAAGGCCAGGCGGCGCCTGAGGTAGAGCCGGGCGCCGAGCAGCCTGCACCGCAAGTGGGTACTGCGCCTGCAGTGGCCCCCGTTGCGCCCGCTCCAGCCGTTGCTGCGACGCCTGCTGCCCCGCTTCACACCCCGGCGGTTCAGGCGCCAGCGCCAGCGCCAACGGCCCCGGCAGCCCCGGCGATTTCCGCGCCAACCACTCCAGTGCTTATCGCCGGTGATGGCCGTGTACAAATTACCTACGTCGCTGACTGCTGGACGCAAGTCTCCGATGGCAACGGCAAAGTGCTGTTCAGCGGTCTGAAGCGTAAGGGAGATACACTTGACCAGGGCGGCAAGCCTCCTCTGACGCTGCGTCTGGGCTTTGCCCGTGGCGCGCAAGTGGCCTATAACGGCCAGCCTGTGGACGTGGCGCCGTTCACCAGTGGCGAGACTGCTCGCCTGAAGTTGGGACAATAAAGTCATGCACGGCGAATCTCCAATCAAACGTCGCGTATCGCGCAAGATCTGGGTCGGCTCGGTGCCGGTGGGCGGCGATGCCCCCATCGCAGTACAGAGCATGACCAACAGCGACACCAATGATGTGGCCGCCACGGTCGCCCAGATCAACCGCCTGGAAGCGGCGGGCGTCGACATCGTGCGTATATCTGTTCCGGATATGGACGCTGCCGAAGCCTTTGGCCGCATCAAGCAACTGGTCAAGGTGCCGCTGGTCGCCGATATTCACTTCGACTACAAGATCGCTCTGCGCGTGGCCGAACTTGGCGTCGATTGCCTGCGCATCAACCCGGGCAACATCGGTCGTGAAGACCGGGTTCGCGCCGTGGTCGATGCCGCCCGTGATCGCGGGATTCCGATCCGCATCGGCGTCAACGCCGGTTCCCTGGAAAAAGACCTGCAAAAGAAATACGGCGAGCCGACTCCGGCAGCGCTGGTAGAGTCTGCTTTGCGTCACGTTGAACACCTTGAACGCCTGAATTTCCAGGACTTCAAGGTCAGCGTAAAGGCTTCCGACGTGTTCATGGCGGTAGAAGCGTATCGCCTGCTGGCCAAGGAAATCGTCCAGCCACTGCACTTGGGTATCACTGAAGCCGGCGGTTTACGCTCAGGCACAGTGAAATCTGCGGTGGGTCTCGGTATGCTGCTGGCCGACGGGATTGGCGATACTATTCGCATCTCGCTCGCGGCAGACCCGGTAGAGGAAGTGAAAGTCGGCTACGACATTCTCAAATCCCTGCATTTGCGTTCCCGTGGCATCAACTTCATTGCCTGCCCGAGCTGCTCGCGGCAGAACTTCGACGTGGTGAAAACCATGAACGAACTGGAAGTACGCCTCGAAGACCTGCTGGTGCCGCTGGATGTTGCGGTGATCGGCTGCGTGGTCAACGGGCCGGGTGAGGCCAAAGAGGCCCATGTGGGCCTCACCGGTGGTACGCCAAACCTGATTTACATCGACGGCAAGCCGTCGCAGAAATTGACGAATGACAATCTGGTGGATGAGCTGGAACGGCTGATCCGCCAGAAAGCGGCCGAAAAGGTCGCGGCTGACGCAGCGCTGATCGCGCGCGGCTAAGAACGAATTTAAGGATTTGATGTGAGCAAGTCTCTGCAAGCCATTCGTGGCATGAACGACATCCTGCCTGAGCAGACGCCCCTGTGGCGCTACTTCGAGGGCACTGTCGCGCGCCTGCTGGATAACTACGGTTACAAGCAGATCCGCATGCCGATCGTCGAGTTCACGGAGCTGTTCAAGCGCTCCATCGGTGAAGTGACCGACATCGTCGAAAAAGAGATGTATACCTTCGAAGACCGCAACGGCGACTCCCTGACCCTGCGTCCGGAAGGTACTGCCGCGTGCGTGCGTGCGGTGCTTGAGCATGGCCTTACCGGCGGTGGCCAGCCGCAGAAACTCTGGTACATCGGCCCGATGTTTCGTCACGAGCGCCCGCAAAAAGGCCGTTATCGCCAGTTTCACCAGATCGGCCTGGAAGTGTTCAACCTCGACGGTCCGGACATCGACGCCGAGCTGATCGTGCTGACCTGGCGCCTGTGGGGCATGCTGGGCATCCGTGATGCGGTCAAGCTTGAGCTCAACAGCCTGGGCACCAGTGAGTCCCGGGGCCGCTACCGCGAAGCCCTGGTGGAATTCCTGTCGGGCCACCTGGACAAGCTGGACGAAGACAGCCAGCGCCGTCTGAAAACCAACCCGCTGCGGGTACTGGACACCAAGAACGCCGAGACCCAGGCCGTACTCGTGGACGCGCCAAAAATGGCCGACTACCTGGACGACGAGTCGCGTATCCACTTCGAGGGCCTCAAGGCTCGCCTGGACGCGGCCGGCATTCCTTACGTCATCAACCCAAAGTTGGTGCGTGGCCTCGATTACTACAGCAAGACCGTGTTCGAGTGGGTCACCGACAAGCTCGGCGCCCAGGGCACCGTGTGTGCCGGTGGCCGTTACGACGGCCTGGTCGAGCAGATGGGCGGCAAGCCGACCACCGGCGTAGGTTTTGCCATGGGTATCGAGCGGCTGATCCTGCTGCTCGAAACCCTGGAGCAGGTCCCCGAAGAAATCTCCCGTCAGGTGGATGTGTACTTCTGCGCCTTTGGCGAGGCGGCCGAACTGGCTGCCCTGGCCCTGAGCGAGAAGTTGCGCGACCCACTGCCGAACCTGCGCCTGCAAGTCAATGCCGGCGCCGGCAGCTTCAAAAGCCAGTTCAAGAAAGCCGACAAGAGCGGTGCGCTGTATGCACTGATCCTGGGTGATGATGAGTTGGCCCAGCAAGTGGTAAGTTTCAAACCCCTGCGTGGTCAGGGTGAACAACAAAGCATTGCCTTTGATGCGCTTGCAGCGCACCTGGCCACCTGCATCGTGCAGGGTTGAAGCTGTCAAACAGCCGATTTAGCGATTAAGGAGTATTGGGGTGTCGAGTACTGATGATGACCAGCTGGCCGAGTTCAAAGACTGGTGGCAGCGCAACGGCAAGCCCCTGGTCACTGGCGGTTTGCTGGCTTTAGTAGTGGTGTTCGGCTGGCAAGCCTGGCACAAGTATCAGGCTAACCAGTCGCAAGGCGCCTCGATTATCTATCAGCAATTGCTGGAAACCTCGCTGACGCCAAACGGCAAGCCAGACCTCGCCCAGGTTGCAGACCTGGCCGGCAAGCTGAAAAGCGAATTCGGCGGTAGCACCTACGCGCAATACGGCAGCCTGTTCGTCGCAAAAGTGGCGGTCGACAACGGCAAGCTGGATGACGCAGCCTCCGAGCTGAAAGCCATCACCGACAAGCCGGCCAACCCGACCCTGGGTGAAATCGCACGTCAGCGTCTGGCTCAGGTACTCGCGGCACAGAACAAGGCTGACGATGCACTGAAACTGCTCGACGGCGATGCTGACAAGGCATTCCTGGCTACTCGTGAAGAGCTCAAGGGCGACCTCCTGGTCCAATTGGGTCGTACCGACGAAGCCAATGCTGCGTACCAAAAAGCCAAGGCGGCGCTGTCTGATGAAGCAGCGGTCGGTGGCTTACAAATCAAGCTCGACGACTTGGCCAAAGGGGATGCGTGACGTGATCCGTTGGAAACATGCAGCATTGCTGGCTCTGGCCGTTTTGGCCGCGGGTTGCAGCAGCAACAGCAAAAAAGAACTGCCTCCGGCCGAGCTGACCAGCTTCAAGGAAGAAGTGGTCCTGCAAAAGCAGTGGAGCCGCTCCATTGGTGACGGTCAGGGCGATCTGTACAACCTGATGGTCCCGGCGATCGACGGTGACACCATCTTCGCCGCTGATTCCACCGGCGTTGTGGTCTCCATGGATCGCATGAACGGCGACGTCAAATGGAAGAAAGACCTTGAATTGCCTGTGTCCGGCGCCGTTGGCGTGGGTTCCGGCATGGTGCTGCTCGGCACGCTGAAAGGCGATGTCGTGGCGCTGGATTCGAGCACAGGTGAAGAGAAATGGCGCGCTCGCGTGACCAGTGAAGTGCTCTCGCCACCGGCTACCAACGGTGACATCGTTGTGGTGCAGACCCAGGATGACCGTGTGATCGGCCTCGACGCCGCCACCGGTAACCAGCGCTGGTTGTACGACAGCACGCCGGCGGTCCTGACCTTGCGCGGTACCAGCGGTCCGGTTGTGACCAGCAACCTCGCACTGGCAGGCCTGTCGACCGGTAAAGTGGTCGCCCTGGACACCCAGAACGGCGTGCCGGCCTGGGAAACCCGGGTCGCTATTCCACAAGGTCGTTCGGAACTGGACCGCGTAGTGGACATCGACGGTGGCTTGCTGCTGTCGGGTGATACCCTTTACGTCGCGACTTATCAGGGCCGCGTTGCGGCGCTGGACGTACAGAGCGGCCGGATCAACTGGCAGCGTGATGCTTCCAGCTACGCAGGTGTCGCCCAAGGATTTGGCAGCGTCTACGTAAGCCTGGCGTCCGGCACGGTTGAAAGTGTCGACGAGCGTTCCACCACTGCATTGTGGAGCAACGACTCCCTGGCTCGCCGTCAGTTGTCGGCACCGGAAGTATTCTCCAGCTACGTAGCGGTAGGCGACTTTGAAGGTTACCTGCACCTGCTGAGCCAGGTGGACGGTCGCTTTGTCGGTCGCGAACGCATCGACAGCGACGGCCTGCGTGCCCGTCCGCTGGTGGTCGGTAACATGCTTTACGTGTATGGCAACAGCGGCAAACTGGAAGCGCTGACCATCAAGTAAGAACTATGCTTGGGGGGCTAACCCTCACGCAGCTTCACCTGTAGGAGCAAGCTTGCTCGCGAAAATCGTCAACGATAACGCGTGCAGCCTGGATAAACGCGGTGCCTTTGCGTTTTTCGCGAGCAAGCTCGCTCCTACAGTCGAGCACCAGCCGCTGCCTTGCAGCGGCTTTTGTATTTTCTGAAATAACGAAGTGGAGAGCCGCATGGTTCCCGTAATCGCCCTGGTGGGCCGACCGAACGTCGGCAAGTCCACCTTGTTCAACCGCCTGACCAGGACTCGCGACGCCATCGTCGGCGACTTGTCCGGTCTGACCCGTGATCGCCAATACGGTGAGGCAAAGTGGCAAGGGCGCTCCTACATTATTGTCGACACCGGTGGTATCTCCGGTGACGAGCATGGCATGGACGAAAAGATGGCCGAGCAGTCGCTGCTGGCCATTGAAGAAGCTGATGTCGTGTTGTTCCTGGTGGACGCCCGCGCGGGCTACACCGCTGCTGACCAGATGATTGGCGAGCACCTGCGCAAGCGCAACAAGCGTTCCTACGTGGTGGCCAACAAGATCGACAACATCGATCCTGAAATGGCCCGCGCCGAGTTCAGCCCGATGGGCCTGGGCGACGCGATCCCGATCGCCGGTGCCCACGGTCGCGGCATCACCCAGATGCTGGAAATCGCCCTGCGCGACTTCCCGCGTGATGACGTGGATGAAGTCGAAGGCGAAGAAGAGATCGTTGCCGAAGGCGAGGAAGCCAAGCGCATTCCTGGCCCAAGCGAAAAAGACGGTATCAAGATCGCGATCATCGGTCGCCCGAACGTCGGCAAGTCGACGCTGGTCAACCGTATGCTCGGTGAAGACCGGGTAATCGTCTACGACGAACCCGGCACCACCCGCGACAGTATCTACATCCCGTTCGAGCGTAACGACGAGAAGTACACGCTGATCGACACCGCCGGTGTGCGCAAGCGCGGCAAGATCCACGAGGAAGTTGAAAAGTTCTCCGTGGTGAAAACCCTGCAGGCGATCAAAGACGCCAACGTGGTGATCTTCGTCATGGACGCCCGCGAAGGCGTGGTAGACCACGACCTGAACTTGCTGGGCTTTGCCCTGGAAGCCGGTCGCGCCCTGGTGATCGCGATCAACAAGTGGGACGGCATGACGCCGAGCGAGCGCGATTTCGTCAAGATCGAACTGCAGCGTCGGCTGTTCTTCGTCGAGTTCGCCGATATCCACTTTATCTCGGCACTGCACGGTACCGGCGTGGGCAACCTCTACGCGTCGGTGCAGAACTCGTTCAAGTCTGCGGTCACCCGCTGGCCGACCAACCGCCTCACCCAGATCCTGGAAGATGCGGTCAGCGAGCACGCGCCACCGATGGTCAACAACCGTCGGATCAAGCTGCGCTACGCTCACTTGGGGGGTGCCAACCCGCCGATTATCGTGATTCACGGTAACCAGCTGGAGAAGGTGCCGAAGTCCTACGTGCGTTACCTTGAAAACACCTATCGCCGTGTCTTGAAACTGGTCGGTACGCCGATCCGTATCGAGTTCAAGGGTGGCGAGAACCCGTACGAAGGCAATAAGAACAGCCTCACCGACCGCCAGGTAAACAAAAAGCGCCGGATGATGACGCACCACAAGAAAGCCGACAAAAAGCGCCGCGACAAGCGCTGATGCTGATCGGTTGAAAAAGGGCTCTTTCAGGGCCCTTTTTTTGTGCCTGGCGGTTGACCCTTCGCGGCATGCAGCTTAAAACTTGGGGCTCACCGCAAGGGGCGCACCGATGATCACCAGCAAGCTGCCGAATGTCGGCACCACCATCTTCACCACCATGTCGCAACTCGCTGCCGAAACCGGTGCGCTCAACCTGTCCCAGGGGTTTCCCGACTTCAATGGGCCTCAGGGTTTGCTGGATGGGGTGGGCAAGCACATTGCCCTCGGCCATAACCAATACGCTCCCATGACTGGCCTGCCGGTACTGCGCCAGCAAGTGGCGGCCAAGATCGCCCGCAGCTATGGCGCCACGGTGGATGCCGACAGCGAAGTAACGATTACCCCGGGCGCCACCGAGGCGATTTTCTGTGCGATCCAGGCGGTGATCCGCAGCGGTGATGAAGTGATCGTGTTCGATCCGGCATATGACAGCTACGAGCCGTCGGTAGAGCTGGCGGGCGGTCGCTGCGTGCATGTACAACTGCGGCTGGATGACTTCTCCCTGGACTTCGAACAGATCAAGGCGGCGCTGTCACCGCGTACCCGCATGATCATCCTCAACAGCCCACACAACCCTACCGGCGCCCTGATCAGCCGTGCCGAGCTGGACCAGTTGGCCGAGTTGATCCGCGACCGTGACATCTACCTGGTCAGCGATGAGGTCTACGAGCACCTGGTATTCGACGGCGTGCCCCACGTCAGCGTGCTGGCCCATGAAGAGCTGTACCGGCGCGCCTTTGTGGTCAGCTCGTTTGGCAAGACCTACCACGTCACCGGCTGGAAAACCGGCTACGTGATCGCACCTCCGGCCCTCAGCGCCGAACTGCGCAAGGTGCATCAATATGTCAACTTTTGCGGCGTGACCCCGTTGCAGTACGCTTTGGCGGACTTCATGGCCGAACACCCGGAACATGTCGAGCAATTGCCGGCGTTCTATCAAGCCAAGCGCGACCTGTTCTGCGACCTGCTGGAACCGTCGCGTTTCAGCTTTAGCCGGGTGGCCGGTACCTACTTCCAACTGGTGGATTACTCACAGATTCGCCCGGACCTGGATGACGTCGCCATGTCATTGTGGATGACCCGCGAACATGGCGTGGCCACCATCCCGGTCTCGGTGTTCTACCAGAACCCACCGCAAGGCCAGCGCCTGGTGCGCCTGTGCTTTGCCAAACGCGAGGAGACGCTGCGCCAAGCAGCCGAGAAACTATGCGTGATCTGAGTGCACTGCCCAACCTGAACATTGCCCTGGTGCAAACGACCCTGGCCTGGCACGACCGCCAGGCCAACCTTGAGCATTTCGAACTGCTGCTGGAACAAGCCAGGGGCGCCGACCTGATCGTGCTGCCGGAGATGTTTACCACCGGTTTCTCGATGGAATCGGAAACCCTTGCCGAGCCTGAAAGCGGCCCCACGCATCACTGGCTGCAGGCCCAGGCGAAGAAGTACAACGCGGTGATCACCGGCAGCGTGATCATCCAGGCCGCGGACCGCAGCCACCGCAACCGCCTGCTCTGGGCGCGCCCGGATGGCGAGGTGTTGCACTACGACAAACGCCACCTGTTCCGCATGGCCGGTGAGCACGACCACTACACCCCGGGCGAGCGCCAGGTGCAGTTCGAACTCAAGGGCTGGCGGATCCGCCCGTTGATTTGCTACGACCTGCGCTTCCCGGCGTGGAGCCGTGACGCCCAGGACACCGACCTGTTGTTGTATACCGCGAACTGGCCGGGCGCCCGGCGCCAGCACTGGAACCGCCTGCTACCGGCGCGGGCCATCGAAAACCTGTGCTACGTGGCGGCGGTGAACCGGGTGGGTACGGACGGCAAGGGCTTTGCCTACACCGGCGACAGCCAAGTCCTGGACTTCCAGGGAGAAAGCCTGCTGAGTGCAGGGGAGGCGGATGGGGTGTTCCAGGTGTGCCTGGATGCATCGGAGTTGGCGGCGTACCGCACACGCTTCCCGGCGAACCTGGATGCTGACAGCTTCGAGTTTGTCTGAAGGGTTTCCATCGCCTGGGAGATCGCTATCGCGGGCAAGCCCGGCTCCCACATTTGGCCTGAGTTGTCTGGAGGAATGCATTCCCCTGTGGGAGCCGGGCTTGCCCGCGATGAGGCCCTGGCAGTCACCACAAATTTCGAACTGCACAAAAAAGGCCCCGGGATGAGCATCCAGGGGCCTTCTGTATTTCAGCGGTCAGTACTTACGCCGCTTTCGCTTCCTGCTGGCTCAATGAGCGGTTCAGCGCGCTGAACACCGCCTTGAAGCTCGCCGTGGTGATGTTTTCATCAATGCCCACGCCATGCACCGGACGCTCGCCATTTACCCTCAGCTCAATGTAGGCCGCTGCCTTGGCATTGGTGCCCGCGCCAATCGCATGTTCGTTGTAATCCATGATCTCTACACCAATCGGCAGCCCGGCCACCAGCGCTTCCAGGGCGCCGTTGCCTTTACCGTGCCAGCGCAGGTTGGTTTCGCCCTGGCCCTTGCCCGAGACCTCAACTTCTACCGAGCTGTTGCCGTTCTCTTCCTGCAAGCGATGGCTGACCAGCGCGTATGGAATGTTGGCTTGCAGGTATTCACGCTGCAACAAGCTGTAGATCTGCGAGGCTGTCATCTCCAGGCCCACACGGTCGGTTTCGGCCTGTACCACCTGGCTGAACTCGATCTGCATGCGGCGCGGCAAGCTGATGCCGTACTCCTGCTCCAGCAGGTAGGCGATGCCGCCTTTGCCCGACTGGCTGTTGACGCGGATTACCGCCTCGTAGCTGCGGCCAATGTCGGCCGGGTCGATCGGCAAGTACGGCACTTCCCACAATGCGTCCGGTTTCTGTTGGGTGAAGCCTTTGCGGATCGCGTCCTGGTGGGAGCCGGAGAAGGCGGTGTGAACCAGGTCGCCGACGTACGGGTGACGCGGGTGCACCGGGATCTGGTTGCACTCTTCAACCACTTTGCGCACGCCGTCGATGTCGGAGAAGTCCAGCTGAGGGTCGAGGCCCTGGGTGTACATGTTCAACGCCACGGTCACCAGGTCGACGTTGCCGGTACGCTCGCCGTTGCCGAACAGGCAGCCTTCGACACGGTCGGCGCCGGCCATCAGGCCCAGCTCGGTAGCGGCCACGCCAGTGCCACGGTCGTTGTGGGTGTGCAGGCTGATGATCACGCTGTCACGACGGTTGATATGGCGACCGAACCACTCGATCTGGTCGGCATAGATGTTCGGGGTGGCGCACTCGACGGTGGCTGGCAGGTTGAGGATCACCTTGTGCTCAGGCGTCGGGTTCCACACCTCGATCACCGCGTCACAGACTTCCTTGGCGAACTCCAGCTCAGTGGCGCTGAAGGTCTCTGGCGAGTACTCGAAGGTCCACTGGGTTTGCGGCTGCTGGGCGGCGTATTTGACGAACAGCTTGGCCGCGTTGACCGCGATGGCCTTGATCCCGTCCTTGTCCTGGTTGAACACGATGCGGCGGAACGACGGCGAGGTGGCGTTGTACAAGTGGACGATGGCTTTCTTCGCGCCGCGCAGGGATTCGAAGGTGCGTGCGATCAAGTCTTCACGGCCCTGGGTCAGCACCTGGATGGTGGTGTCCTCGGGGATGTGGTTGTCTTCGATCAGGGTGCGCACGAAGTCGAAGTCGGTTTGCGACGCGGCCGGGAACGAGGCCTCGATTTCCTTCACGCCGACGGCGACCAGGGTCTTCCAGAAACGCAGCTTTTTCACCGCGTCCATCGGCTCGATCAGCGACTGGTTGCCATCGCGCAAGTCGGAACTGCACCAGATCGGCGCGGCGGTGATGGTCTTCGACGGCCAGGTGCGGTCTGGGATATCAATGGTCGGGAACGCGCGGTACTTCGAAGACGGGTCTTTGAGCATGCTCATCGGGAAATCCTTTGTTTAGGGGCCGAGAAGAGGCGGCCTGCCGTAAAACTGTTATTGGGGATAAAGCTTGGGACGAGGCAGATCGATTCAGCCTGGCAGTCGTGCGCTGACTAGGCACAGGCTGCGGTGCTGGCGAAGCTGAATGAGGGTGTGAGAGGTTTTCATAGGTCCAACCCTAACCGCCGGGGTGAAAGATGGCAAGCAGTCGGAAAAAATTGAGAGAAGTTCTGCTATTGGCGTATGAAACGAGATTTTATAGTTAATAAATGAACGCAGGGTTGTTTTATTTGCGCACCCGCTGCCGGGTGCGCAATTGAGCGTCAAGGCTGAAACGCCCCGATAAAGATCGCCGGATCAACCCGTGCGTCGTTCAGGCTGATGTTCCAATGCATATGCGGCCCGGTCGCCCGGCCGGTAGAACCGACCTTGCCCACCACCGCGCCGCGTGCCAGTTGCTGGCCCACGCTCACGTCAATCTTCGACATATGGCAGAACATGCTGATGAAGCCCTGGCCATGGTCGACAAACACGGTGTTGCCGTTGAAGAAGTAGTTGCCGGTGAGAATCACCTTGCCTGCCGCCGGGGTCTTGATTGGCGTACCGGCGCCCACGGCAAAGTCCAGGCCCGAATGCGGATTACGCTCCTCGCCATTGAAGAAACGTCGCACGCCGAACTTGCTCGACAGTGGCCCGTTGACCGGTTTGTCCAGCAGCAGGTTGCTCGGCGTGTTCGGGCTGAAACTGCGGTACGCCTTGAGCTGGACCGCCAGCTCGCCTTCGATGCGCTTGAGTTGCGCCGGGTCTGGATTCACCTGGCTTTTGTTCTTCAGAGTGATGTGCTGCTCGGGGTATTTCTTGAATCCCACGATAAACGGCAGGTTCTGGCTGCCGCTGGTGATTCGCTGGGTGCCGGGTTTGACCGTCAATGGAATGCCCACAATCGCCAGCCAGTTGTTCTGCTCCTTCACCACCAGCACTGGCCGGTTCAGGTAAGTGGCTTTGGGCGCTGTCGCCGAAGTGCCGAGGTCGACCACCGCGACGCCACCCGGCACCGGCTTGTTCAGCAGCCGGGTGATGTAGCTGTCAGCGTGGGCATTGAAGGTCAGGCACAGCAGCATCAACACACTTAAAAAACGAGGCATCAATCAATCCAGTAACGAGAGGGTGACGGGCGTCAGGTGGTTGTCTTCCACCCGCACCTGCAATTGGCCTTCACCGAGGCGCGCGGTCAGGCGCTGGCCGGTGTGGGTTTGCGCGGCATTGCGAATTGCCTGGCCGCGTTCGTCGAGCAAGATGCTGTAGCCACGGCCGAGCGTGGCGAGTGGGCTGACCACTTGCAGCGTCTGCACCTGGCTTTGCAGTTGCAGGCGGCGTGCCTTGAGGCCTTCACGCATGGCACGAGGCAGGCGTTCGGCGAGGCTGTCCAGGCGCTGGCGCAGCAGGGCCAATTGGCGGCCGGGGTGTTGGCCGGCGAGACGGGTTTCGAGGCGGATCAAGCGTTCGCGTCGAGTATTCAGGCTTCGCTCGAAGGCCCGGCGCAGGCGCATGTCCAGGTCATCGAGGCGCTGGGCCTGTTGGCGCAGGCGTTCGCCGGGGTGACGCAGGCGACGGGCCATGCCTTCCAGGCGCAGGCGGTCGTGGGTCAGGCGGTTGCGCATCAGCATCAACAGGCGGCGGTGCAGATTTTCTACCTGGCGAGTCAGGTGGCTGGAATCCGGCGCTAACAGTTCGGCAGCGGCAGAAGGCGTTGGAGCGCGCACGTCGGCGACAAAGTCACTGATGGATACATCGGTTTCGTGGCCGACGGCGCTGACGATTGGCGTCACGCAGGCGTCCACCGCTCGCGCTACGGCTTCTTCGTTGAAACACCAGAGGTCTTCCAGCGAGCCGCCGCCACGGGCCAGGATCAGCGCGTCAAAGCCGCGTGCGTCGGCCAGCTTCAGCGCGCGGACGATTTGCGCTACGGCTTCACGGCCTTGTACGGCCGTCGGGATCAACGTCAGCTCTACGTTGGGCGCGCGGCGGCGGAATACGCTGATGATGTCGCGGATTACCGCGCCGGTGGGCGAGCTGATAATTCCGATACGCCGCGGGTGGGCGGGCAGCGGCACCTTGCGCTCGGCGCTGAACAGGCCTTCGGCGCTGAGTTTTTCCTTCAGCGCATCGAAGGCCAGGCGCAACGCGCCGTCACCGGCCGGTTCCACCGTGTCGAGTATCAGTTGATAGTCGCCACGGCCTTCAAACAGCGAGACCTTGCCCCGCACCTTCACCGCCAGGCCGTCTTTCAACGCCTGGCGCACCCGTGCGGCGTTCTGCCGGAACAGCGCGCAACGCACCTGGGCGCCGCTGTCTTTCAGGGTGAAATACACGTGGCCGGAGGCCGGGCGGGCGAGGTTGGAGATCTCGCCTTCGACCCAGATATTGGTGAACACGTCTTCCAGCAACACCCGCGCGCGGCCGTTGAGTTGGCTGACAGTCAGGACTTCGCGGTCCAGGCCCAGACGGGCAAAGGGATCTTTAATCATGGGCGGCAGTTTATAGGCATTCGTGCAGGGTTTGACAGAACTGCTCCACCAGCGCGCTCGGCGTTTGCTGGCAGGCGAGGGCGACGGTGCTTTGGCAATTGGGATCGGCCAGGGGCAAAAAATGAATGTTGGCTGGTGCAATGTCCTGCATCGACTCCGGCAGCAGGGCAATCCCGAATCCGGCCTGGATCAGCTGCAATTGTGTGGTCTTGCGTGACATGACCCGGGCGGCCTTGGGGAAAAATCCGGCACGCATGCATAACTCGGCTGACAGGTAACTCAGCCCTCCGCGTTGCGGGTGAGGGATCGAGATAAATGCTTCGTTCTTCAGTTGCGCCAAATCGATACCGGATGTGTGCCCGGCCAATGGGTGATTCGGTGGCACGGCCAGCAACAATCGTTCGCTATATAAAGGCACGATGCGCACGCCTTCGCGTTGGCGCAATACCGGCAAGCGCAACAGCCCGACCTCCAGGCGCCCGTCGGCGATTTCTTCCAGCTGTGCTTCGGAGGACAGTTTGGCGATGTCCATCGACACGCCCGGGCACCCTTCCAGCCAGGCCCCGATGCCACGCAGCAAACGGCCGCCCATTGGCACCGTGCTCGAATGGCTCATCCGTAACGTGCCGAGTTGGCCATTGCCTACTTGCGTCGCCATCTCACTGGCCTTGAGCAACTCGCCCAGCAGGTTGCGTGCCCGTGGGTAAAACGCCTCGCCCGCAGCCGTCAGCCGTGGCTGGCGTGCGGTGCGCTCAAACAGCGGAGTTTGCAGCAGGTTCTCCAGCGCCTTGATCTGCCGGCTTAGGGCCGATTGCGCGACAAACAGCCGCTCGGCCGCCGCGCTGAAGCTGCTGCTCTCGGCGATTTCGACGAAGTAACGCAACTGCCGGGTAGAAATCACAAGTCATGCCTTTTTGAGATGAGTGGTGGGCTTGGAAGATATTAGTCGCAACGCTCGTCAATGGCTAAAGTGATGGCTATCTCCAATAAGGAATACCTCATGAGCCCGGTCGAACTGTTAAGTCATTGGTCGTTCAGCGGTGTTGACTGGCTGGTGATTGGCGTGGCGATTGCGCTGGCCTATATCGTGTTTGGCATCGCCGGTTTTGGCACCGCGCTGGTGGCGGGACCGATCCTGATTCTGTTCATGCCGCTGTCCAAGCTCATCCCGTTGCTGGTGCTGCTGGATTTTGTCGCCGCTTTCGGCAACCTCCTACAATCACGCCGGGACGTAGTGAAACCGGAATTGCTGAGGTTGCTGCCGTGCATGGCGATTGGTTGCACCCTTGGGGTGATCTTCCTGCTCAACCTGCACTCCAATTTATTGCTGCTACTGATGGGCCTGTTTATCAGCGCCTACGCGCTATACAGCCTGGCGGTAAAGGTCAAACCCACGCAGATGGCGACCGGTTGGGCAATTCCCATGGGGGTTATCGGCGGGCTGTTTGGGGCGTTGTTCGGCAGTGGCGGCTTTTTATATGCGATCTACCTCAACAGCCGCTTGCCCAAGGACGGCGCGCGGGCGACCCAGAGCGCGTTGATCAGTTGCAGCACGGTGGTGCGCCTGAGCCTGTTTTTGATCGCGGGCGTGTACGCCGAGCTACCCTTATTGATGTTGGCGGTGTGCCTGTTGCCGGCCATGGCGCTCGGGCTGTGGGCGGGGCGGCGGCTGACCCTGCGCATGTCCCGCGAGGCGTTCGTGCGGTTGGTGACCTGGCTGGTGCTGGCCAGCGGCATTGCACTGATTGCGCGGTACTTGAGTACTTGACCTGTGGGTGTCAGGGATTAAGCTGCCGGGCTCTAGGGCCTTATCGCGGGCAAGCCCGGCTCCCACAGTTGATCTGCATTGCTTGGATGAATGCAGTCCCTTGTGGGAGCCGGGCTTGCCCGCGATGAGGCCAGAAGCCACACCGCAGGACACCCAGGCACCATGAATTCCCAAAGCATCCTTGTCCCTAAAATCTCCACCTTGCCCGTCCACGAACCCCGCGCCCGGGCGATCGTGCGCTGGCTGGTGCGCAAGAACATCGTCAAGGAAGAGCTCACCACCTGCGGGCGCACCGGCAACCGCATGGGCTACGCCCTGGCCGACGGTGCCCGCGCCGTGGTGCTGCACCCCGACGCGCTGCCGTTCAACGAGCCGATCAACGGCCTGGAGATCATCTACAAGCGCTGCATCTACACCCCGGCCAAGGGCTTTCTCGAAGAAGCCGGCTGCCCGGAATGCCTCAAGGAAGTCGGCGAAGCACTGTTCGAAAGCCTGGAAGACTGGATGCCCGGCCACACCGACAACTTCACCTGCCCGTTGTGTGGGCATGAAGATGACATCAACGGCTTCCTGTTCCTGCAGGAATGCGGCTTCTCCAACCTCGGATTCATCTTCAACAACTGGGCGGAGGCGGGGTTCAAGCAGAGCTTTATCGACGAATTTGCCGACTGGCTGGACCAGAAGATGAGTTGGGTCAAAGTCGAACTTTAATCCATCTATCAGTATTACCAAGTTTGTCAGAGTTTTACATTGAACCCGAGGGGGTGTCTGACTATAATGGCGCGCTTCCATTTTCCCGCTCGGGAGCCCCCGCGATGCTGCGTATCAGCCAAGAAGCTCTGACATTCGACGACATTCTCCTAGTGCCCGGTTATTCCGAGGTGCTTCCTAACGAAGTCAGTCTCAAGACCCGCCTAACCCGTGGCATCGAGCTGAATATTCCTCTGGTTTCCGCTGCCATGGACACCGTCACCGAAGCCCGTTTGGCAATTGCCATGGCTCAGGAAGGCGGCATCGGCATCATCCACAAGAACATGACCATCGAGCAGCAAGCTGCCGAAGTGCGCAAGGTCAAGCGTTACGAAGCCGGTGTGGTCAAGGACCCGATCACCATCGAGGCCGATGCCACCGTTCGTGACCTGTTCGACCTGACCCGCCTGCACAACATCTCCGGCGTCCCGGTACTGCACGATGGCGACCTGGTCGGCATCGTCACTTCCCGTGACGTGCGTTTCGAGAACCGTCTTGAAGTCACCGTCCGCGAAGTGATGACGCCTAAAGAGCGCCTGGTCACTGTCATGGAAGGCGCCGACAAGGACGACGCTCGCGAGCTGTTGCACAAGCACCGCATCGAACGCGTACTGATCGTCGACGACAAATTCGCCCTCAAAGGCATGATGACCGTCAACGACATCGAAAAAGCCAAGGCTTACCCGCTGGCCAGTAAGGACGACCAAGGTCGCCTGCGCGTTGGCGCTGCGGTCGGCACCGGCAAGGATACCGGCGAGCGCGTCTCGGCCCTGGTAGCGGCCGGCGTTGACGTAGTGGTGGTCGACACCGCCCACGGTCACTCCAAAGGCGTGATCGACCGCGTGCGTTGGGTCAAAGAGAATTTCCCTGACGTGCAAGTGATCGGCGGCAACATCGCCACCGGCGCTGCCGCCAAGGCACTGGTTGCTGCGGGCGCAGACGCGGTCAAGGTCGGTATCGGCCCTGGCTCGATCTGCACCACCCGTATCGTTGCCGGTGTAGGCGTGCCGCAAATCAGCGCCATCGCCAACGTCGCCGCGGCCCTTGAAGGCACGGGCGTACCGTTGATCGCCGACGGCGGCATCCGTTTCTCCGGTGACCTGTCCAAGGCCATCGTTGCCGGTGCTTCCTGCGTGATGATGGGCTCGATGTTCGCAGGTACCGAAGAAGCGCCAGGCGAGATCGAACTGTTCCAGGGTCGTTCGTACAAGGCTTACCGTGGCATGGGTTCCCTGGGCGCCATGTCCCAGGCTCAAGGTTCTTCCGACCGTTACTTCCAGGACTCCTCCGCGGGCGCCGAGAAGCTGGTACCGGAAGGCATTGAAGGGCGTGTTCCGTACAAGGGCACCCTGAGCGCCATCATTCATCAATTGATGGGCGGCCTGCGTTCCTCGATGGGCTACACCGGCAGCGCCGACATCGAAGAAATGCGCACCAAGCCTGAGTTCGTGCGGATCACCGGTGCCGGCATGGCCGAGTCCCACGTCCACGACGTACAGATCACCAAGGAAGCGCCAAACTACCGTGTAGGTTGATGCTTCCAGCAAAACGTTAAGTAACCGGGGCTGTTCTTCAGCCCCGAGTTGTTTCTGATTCTCTTTATTCGAATTGCATAGACGAGACTGACTCCATGGCCCTCGACATTCACGCCCACCGCATCCTGATCCTCGACTTCGGTTCCCAGTACACTCAGCTGATCGCCCGCCGCGTGCGTGAAATCGGCGTGTACTGCGAACTGCATCCGTTCGACATGGACGACGAAGCGATTCGCGAATTCGCTCCAAAAGGCGTCATTCTCGCCGGCGGCCCCGAGTCCGTGCACGAAGCCAACAGCCCGCGTTGCCCACAGGCAGTATTTGACCTGGGCGTGCCGGTCTTCGGTATCTGCTACGGCATGCAGACCATGGCCGAGCAACTGGGCGGCAAGGTTGAAGGTTCCGAGCTGCGTGAGTTCGGTTACGCCCGTGTCGACGTAGTCGGCAAGAGCCGCCTGCTGGACGGCATCGAAGACCACATCGACGCCGACGGCCTGTTCGGCCTCGACGTGTGGATGAGCCACGGTGACAAGGTCACCAAGATGCCGCAAGACTTCCACATCCTGGCCAGCACCCCGAGCTGCCCGATCGCCGGTATGTTCAACGACGAGCGCGGCTACTACGGCGTGCAGTTCCACCCGGAAGTGACCCACACCAAGCAAGGCGGCCGCATCCTGTCGCGCTTCATCCTCGAGATCTGCGGCTGTGAAGCACTGTGGACCCCGTCGAAGATCGCTGAAGACGCCATCGCCAACATCCGTGCCCAGGTCGGCACCGATAACGTCCTGCTGGGCCTGTCCGGCGGCGTTGACTCCTCCGTGGTCGCAGCACTGCTGCACAAGGCCATCGGCGACCAACTGACCTGCGTCTTCGTCGACAACGGCCTGCTGCGCCTGCACGAAGGTGAGCAAGTGATGGCCATGTTCGCCGAGAACATGGGCGTCAAGGTGATTCGCGCCAACGCTGAGGAACAGTTCCTCAACAACCTGGCTGGCGAGTCCGACCCGGAGAAGAAGCGCAAAATCATCGGTCGCACCTTCATCGACGTATTCGATGCCCAGTCCAACAGCCTGGACAACATCAAGTACCTCGCCCAGGGCACCATCTACCCGGACGTGATCGAGTCGGCTGGCGCCAAGAGCGGCAAGGCCCACGTGATCAAGTCCCACCACAACGTAGGTGGCCTGCCTGAGGAAATGAACCTCAAGCTGGTAGAACCGCTGCGCGAACTGTTCAAGGACGAAGTCCGCCGTCTGGGCCTGGAACTCGGCCTGCCGTACGACATGGTCTACCGTCACCCATTCCCGGGCCCGGGCCTGGGCGTGCGGATCCTTGGTGAAGTGAAGAAGGAATACGCCGACCTGCTGCGTCGCGCCGACCACATCTTCATCGAAGAGCTGCGCAAGGCCGACTGGTACCACAAGGTCAGCCAGGCCTTCGTGGTGTTCCAGCCGGTGAAATCGGTTGGCGTGGTCGGCGATGGCCGTCGTTACGCGTGGGTCGTGGCCCTGCGTGCGGTGGAAACCATCGACTTCATGACCGCCCGCTGGGCACACCTGCCGTACGAACTGCTGGAAACTGTCAGCGGGCGTATCATCAATGAAATCGAAGGCATCTCGCGCGTGACGTATGACGTCTCGAGCAAGCCGCCGGCGACCATTGAGTGGGAATGATGGGACGTCCGGCATTGTCCGGCACCCACTAGCAAGAAATGCTCTGGAGCCCGCGTAATTGCGGGCTTTTGGCTTTTTAGGTCTGGCATATTCTGGCAGCTTTGTGCATCGCCAAGCACCGTGTTTGTATGGCATGGTACGGGGCGTTGACTTAGCCAAATGCCATGTTCGGTCCTCGATACCAGTTATTTTCCATTAAAACCTCATACTCTAATGCATACCTCCGGTCGCGCTGATAAGCGGATAGCGACGCTGTTCGACGTGATCGCGCTCTGCTATTACTGGCACGCGGAACACCGACATGTGCAGCGGGTCGCGCGCTTACCTGCGCAGAGTTTGTATTACATTAGATAGCCACGGTCCATTCCATGAGCAATACCTCCTTCCCAATCAGACGTTAGAAATGTTCTTACTGAATTAAATAAGTGTTCTATGACATCAGGGTATATTGGGTTCTTCTGGTACCCGTCATTGTATCTAAATTCGCGATCAGTATTTTTCTGCTTGCGCAGAATATAAATCTGGTCAATTTTATATTTTTTCAAATTCACATTTTCTGTTAGCTTCAGCCATTCGGCTACCACTATATACATAGCGTTTGGATTTTTTTGTTTTAGCTGCTCTGCCGCAGTAGAAACATCTTGAAGCATGGTTTTATCTAAGTACGTTTTACATTCAATAGCTACTGCCGGAATATCCCATTTATGTTCTTCAATCAAATTCGATCCGGCGCATTGTAAATTCGCACTTACGCGGGCGCCGATCGCAAAGTCATGGTCTTTTATTTCAATTAACGCATGGGGTCTTTTAACCATGTCTAGGTAAGAAGGCGCTCTAAAAAAAAGATCTTTAAAAGAGTGAGATTTCCCAATTAAAGCAGAGTCTGAAATCGCTTCAACCATGTCCTTGAAAAGGTAGTACATAAATTCCTCCAAAACTGAGGAATGCAAATTAGATCTAGAGTCGAATTTTTCCGCAAATCTGCGGTCATCCAAAAACTCTTTATAATCGGCGGCGGCAAAAACTGAGTGCAACACCTGACCTTTCCGGTACGGTGCTGCCCCTATGTCTTATACCGAACTCAGCGTTGAAGAGCGCGCCACCATTCA